>NZ_JBJMQP010000217.1:0-11674 GCF_045802625.1 Hyalangium sp.
CGAGCAATGGCTGAAAAGCCAACCAGCTCCGGAATGGGGAGAGTTCGTCAAGGTCGCTGGGCGGACGTATTCCGTTGAGAAGCGTGCTGTGACACGACTGGTCCTGCTGCCCTCATTTACTCCCGATGAGCTGAGGGAGTGGAAGCGCTGAAGTACTTCTCAGGTGGTGACGACCTGGAGTGCGGCACTGATGTGCCGGACGTAACCTTTGGGGCTACTTCGCCTGGCCGCTCGGGCCGGGCGGGGCGAACTCCGGATCCCACAGGGCTCGCTCTTCCTCGGCGAGGAGCTGCTCGCGCTGGGCCATCATCGCCTTGGCCACGCCGTAGGCCCAGGCCGCCAGCTCGGCGCCGTTCTGCACCTCGGCCGGGGTCGTGTCGGGCCGGGCGAGGCGGGCCGCGAGCACCTGGCCCGCGAACCAGTCGCGCAGCGTCATCCCCTCGGCAGTGAACATGGCTTGGATGGTCATCGCTGTCTCCTCGTCACCCTGAGCGCGCCGAGCCCGTGGCCTGGGCGGGCTCCACGTGCACCACCACGTCCACCACCTGGGGGAAGGTGCCGTGGAGCAGCTGCTCCACCTGATCCGCCACCTCGTGGGCCCGCGCCGCGGTGAGCTGCGGGTCCACCTCGATCTTCAGGTCCACGTAGACGCTGTCCTCCATGCCGCGGCTGCGCACGTTCCGGCATGACAGGACTCCGGGCACGCCCAGCGTGAGCTGTCCCACCTTCGCCGCGTCCAGCCGCGCCGTGTCCGAGAGGATGCCCACCGCCTGCCGGACGATCCCGTACGCCACATAGGCCACGAAGATCATCACCACCAGCGCCACCACGCCATCGGCCCGCGGGTAGCCCAGCGCCACCAACCCCAGCGAGCCCAGCACCGCCACGGTGACGAACACATCCGAGAGCGTGTGGTTGGCATCCGCCAGCAGCAGGGTGCTCTTGAGCTGCTCGCCGTAGCGCCGCTCAATGCGCGTGACGGCGAGGTTGATCACCAGGGTGAACACCATCACCCCGGCCATGAGCGGAGTCACCTGGGGATGCTTGTCGTGCAGCAGCGAGTCGAGCGCCATGCGCCCCAGCTCCAGCATGCCGATGCCGATCATCGCCCCGATGCCCAGCGAGGCGATCGCCTCGAACTTGCCGTGGCCGTAGGGGTGGTCCTCGTCCGCGGGCTGGGCCGCCGCCGACATGGCCACCAGCCCGATGATGTTGGAGCTGCCGTCGATGAACGAGTGCAACCCGTCCGCCGTCACCGAGGCGGACTGGTACACGATGCCGAACAGGAGCTTGGCGAGCGCCACGGCCCAGTTGGCTACGAGGATGGCCGCGAGCACCTGCCGGACCTTCCGGTTGCGCTCCGCGTGAGCTTCCTGGCGGTTGGAGATGGAGGCTTCCACGGGGGCGAAACCCTACCTCAATTGGACCCGCGGAACAGGCGCATCCGCGGGCCGCCGCCCATCTCCAGGAAGAAGCCGAAGGAGAAGCGCACCGTGGAGTCCCCATCCAGCAGCCCCACAGGCGGGTTGGGGAAGGGCTGCGCGCGCTCGAACGAGGCGACAGCCTCCATGTCCAGGAAGTCCAGGCCGCTGCTCTTCTCCACGTGGATCTCCTGCACCATGCCCTTCTGGTCCAGCGTCACGTTGACCAGCGTATACCGGTCCTTGCCGCTGTAGATGGTGCCCGTGGGATCCCTGTGCCGCAGCTCGGCGTTGGGATCCCAGTGCATGCCCACGCTCTGCTTCACGCGGTTGAAGAAGCTGGCGTACTTCCACTCGCGGGTGTTGAGCAGGGTGCCATCGCCCTCCTCGGCGTCCTGGAGGTGATCGTTGGGCGCCGCGCCGATGATCTTGTCCATCACCGCCTGGGAGGGCATCAGCGTGGCCAGCCCGGGCTGGCCCGCGCGGCCGTTGGAGCCCTCTGTCTCGCCCTGGCCGGAGCCCGGCTGGATGTTCAGCCGCTTGGAGTTGCCCTTCACCTCGTCGCTCTCGTTGCGGTTGGCCACCTGCGGGCCGATCCCCGAGTTGTCCTTCTCCGGCTTGAGGGCGATCTCCTGCTTGCGGTGAGCGTCAGGAACCTCGAAGGCGGGCTTGTGGTTGCCCGGGCTCATGGGCTGGTCATCCGAGCCCACGCCATTGTTGCCCGCGATCTTCGGCGGCTGCTCCGACTCGTGGCCCACGCCCTCGCGGTTCTGGGGCGCCGTCTTCTGCGGCATGGCGTTGCGGTAGAAGGGCGTCTGCTCCTTGGCGCGCGTCTCCTTCTGCACCTTGTTGTCGTGCTCGGCCAGGTACTTCGCGTCCGGGGCCTTCTCGTCGTTGCCCTTGGCCACGTCCACTACCTGGCCATTGGGCCGCTGCTCGTCCTTCTTCTTCTCCTCTTTCTTCTCCTGGGCGCGGGGACGCTCGGTCACCTGCGACTTCGCGGGCTTGGACTGTCCCCGGTTCTTGGCCCACTGGTCGCTCGTGAGCGGCCGCATCGACACGGCGCTCGGAGGCCGCGTGGGGCGCTTCTCACCGCCCGGCAGGTGCACCTCGATGTAGGACAAGAGCAGGAGCATGCCCACGAAGGCCACATGCCCCAGCAGGGACAGCAGCAGCACGAGGAGCGCCAGGCCAGGCCCCCTCCGCTTGCGTCGCCGCCTGTCTGGTCCCTGAGTGTCCGTGGCCACGTGCTGGATGATAACCCCTGAAGCGCCTAGCTACTCCCGAGCCGTCGCCGAGAGAACAGGAGAAATCTTCCGTAATGAGGCCTGAACATCGAGCGAGGGAGAAGCGGACCCACGTCCTGCCCCCTCGGGAGGGAGGGGGCAGGGGAGCGCCTGGGGCTGCTCGGAGGCTCAGTAGATGGCGGAGACCTCGGCCCCATTGAAGTAGTGCCGGAGGATGTCCCGGTAGTGCTGCCCGGCCTCGGCCCGGCCGATGGCGCCCGTTTGACACATCCCCACGCCGTGCCCCCAGCCGCCGCCTCGGAACACCCAGCCGGTGAGGCGGCCCTCGGCGTCTCGGGTGGGCTCCACCACGGCCAGGGTGCTGTTGAGCATCCCGAAGAGCCTGCGGATGTTCAGCTCTCCGCGAATCTGCGTGGCGCCCTGCTCGCCGGAGATCGTCAGCACGCGGGCCCGTCCGGACACGCCGCGCTCCGAGAACTTCAGCGCCTGGACCGCGCCCACCCCGAGGCTCTCCGTGAAGGCGTTCACCTGCGCGGCCGTGAAGTGCTTCTCCCAGCGAAACTTGTTCGGCTGCGTAAGTGAGGAGAGCCGGCACGCCGCCGGCATGTCCGTGGCGCTGAGGAACGCCTCCAGGTTGGCGGGGGTGGGCTGGCCGGCGGAGGGCTCGAGCAGATCCGGTTGGCCGCGCAGGCTCGGATCCGGAGGCCCGCCCCAGACGACCTCGTTGTTCTCCGTGTGCCCGCCGCACACCGCGCTGTAGACGGAGTCCACCAGCCGCCCATCCTTGGAGAAGAGCGCCTCGCCCCGAGTGGCCTCCACCGCGGCGGTGGTGCTGGGCGCCTCGCCGGTGCGGCCGCGGTACACGGCGCAGTGCTGTTCGGAGCACAGGAGGTAGGGGTCCGCCAGGTGCTTGGTGCCGACCTTGGCCAGCACCTCGCCGCGCGCCGTCACCGCCTGGGCCTTGAGCGCCTCCATGGGGGCTCGCGCGAAGATCTCCGAGGGCACCAACCCCTTGAGCAGATCCTCCAGCTTCACCACGTTCACCACCGCGAGCGTGCCGAAGCGATCCACGGTGAACTGGAGCGAGCCGCGGTAGCTGCGGTCCTCGAAGCCGTGGTTCTCGTAGCCCACCTGGTATTCCACCTGCCGCACGTCGAAGCCCGAGCCGTCCGTTGTCTCCGCGATCAGCGAGTCCTGCGCCAGCCCCACCACGTTGCCCGCCGTGTCCCGGACCTCGAGGATGCCACGCGAGGGGGTGTGGACCTCCTCGAAGAGCGTCGTCTGCATGCCGTAGCGGCGCAGCAGCTCCGCCTGCCGCGCCGTGGCCTCCTTGAGGGGGAGCACCTCGTCCACGAGCAGCAGGTAGCGCCGGTTATCGATGACCTTGCCCGCGATGCCGTAGAGCGAGCCGAGCACCTGGACGCGCGTGGCCAGCCCACGGGCCTGCCACTCCTGCTGCTCCTGCGCGAGCCCCGCCTTGTCCGAGAACCGGAACTCGCCCAGCTGGATGCGCGCGGTGAGCACGGCGGGCTCTCCATGCGTCACCCGGACCCGCCATACCGAGCCTGAGGGCGCCTCCAGGATCTTGTCATCCGGCCCGCCGAAGCGCAGCCGCATCCGCGCCCGGGGCAAGAAGGTGACGTCGGAGCGGCCCTCCATCAGCCGGATGGGCACTTGCGGCTCGCCGCCGCGGAAGTCGAGCCGCTTCACCTCGGTGGGCGGGGGCATCCCCTGGGAGAGCGGGGCTCCAGGCAGCGGGGGAGGCGCGCCCGCATCGGTGATGGGAGCGGGTGGCGGGGCGCGCGCCGCGGGGCCCGTACGCGCGTCGCTCGCCGGCGTGGGCTGCGGGGCCGTGGCGCAGGCGGCGAGAAACAGCGTGAGGAGGGCGGGGACGGCCTTGAGCACGGCAGGAGGACCGTACTCGCGCGGAGCCCGGGCCGCCACTTTGGGCCCCTGTCCGCTGCGCCGCTCATCCGCGGGCTGATTATCCGAGAGTCGCAGGTGAGCCTGCTCGTACAGCACGCAGCGCTCCGATTTGACGGTCCACGAAAGCACGAGTGGGCACCTGGTGTGCTCCCCGGCTTCGGAGTGCGAACTCCAGCGCGAGCACGTGACGGCGCCTCATGGAGGTGTGCATGAGCGCGTCGAGCAGGATCTGGGAATCGAAGGGCCGGCCCTCCAGATAGCGGCGCTGAGGCTCCATTTGAGGGCGAGCCTGTTGCCACCACGCGGAGATGGCATCGGCGTGGGGCAGGGGCAGTGCATTCGTGGGCTTGGGGCCGAGGTCGGCATCGAGGTTCTCCTGCTCGAGCGGAATAGGCTCCTGGGGCTCCGAGTCTTCGGGCTTGGCGGTGTACGGGCCTTCGATGCGCAGTCCGGTAATAGCGCTGAAGGCCTCGCCCGCGAGTGCCGCAACGGACTTCTGCCGCATGAACTCGAGGCAGGTGTCGGCACAGGCGATGCGACCGCTGAAGCCCAGCGCCCAGAGCACGTCTGGACGGAGCACCTCATCCGCGAGCAGTGCTTGGAGCTGTTTGAGCTCCCGCTCGTCGCCGCTCAGGGCCAGAAACAGCAGAGGCAGCGGGCTGGCCAGAGCGCGAGATTGAATGGCGGCCCAGCAGGCCGCCCGGGTGGCGCGGTGCCCTTTCACCGCTCCCGTCTCGATAGCCGCATCCCGCACCTCCGGCGAGGAGGAGGCCAGCGCTTGCTCCAGCACGGCGGACGCGAGCTCTACGTGGGACCGGCAGGCCGCACGAAGCGCCGCGGCGGCGAGCTTCGGGGATTCGTGCGAGACGAGAGCCCGGCACACGGCAGCAGGCGCGCACTGATGGAAGCCCAGCACCTCGAGCGCCAGGATTCGGAGCCTGGGGTTCTCGTCCTGGGGAAGCAACTGAAGCCAGGGCGGGAAATGAGACGGCTCCAGCAGCTCCAGCGCTCGCTGGAGAGCGGCAAGCGCCGCGTCATCCGCCGAGCGGACACGCTCGAGAACCATGTCTGGGCTACCAGGGGTTCTGCCGAGCAGGAGCGCGAAGGCCGCAGTGCGGATGAGCTCAGGCTCGTCTGACGCGAGGGCCGGCAGCAGGAGGCGCTTCGCCGCGGGCTCCCCCCCAAGGATCAGCCCATCCACATGGGCATGGAGCCGTTCCTCCAGCGGCATGACCTCGGCCAGCACATGGTCGGGCGCCACCAGCGCCTGCTCCCACTGGCTCCAGAGGAAAGCCGTTTCTTCCAGGTGCTGCTCGTAGATGTCCCAGCGCATGAAAAGCCGTCCTTGGGCAGGATGCCTCTAGTTGATCTCGACGGAACCGCCCTTGATGCGGTGGGTCCCTGTAGCCCGCGACTCCAGGTAGGTGCCCTTGACGATGACCTTGCCGTTGCGCCGCAGGGTGATGCTGGCTTCTCCGCACTGCAGGACGATCTCATCCTTGCCTTCGATGAGAACCCGCCGCCCATCCACCTTGGCATCGACTGGCGGTGGCTTGGGCGCCTGTGCCTGCTCTTCGAGCAGCGCATCCACCAGGGGGGTCGGGCTGGTCTCCTGGATGAGCCCCAGGATGAAGGGCAGGCCAGGGTCACCCTGCTCGAACAGGAGCACCACCTTCTGGCGGCGGGAGACCGCGGACTGCAGGCTCTTGGAATCGACAGTGGCTGCCAGACGTGCCGCGATGGGACCGTTCTTGTTGCCAGGGAAGTCGACCCACAGCCCACCGGTGTCATCACTTCCTACGAGCCAACCCGCGAGGCTCCCCCAGATGCGTTCAGCGGTGGCACCATCGCTGTCTTTAGTCACGACAGACATCTTGTTGACATCAACATTGGCGGCCATGTCTTCACCTCATGTGGGGGACATCGGCGTGCACGGTTCGCACGTCATGGATGCTTTCACTCAGGGCGACCTGGCCCCGCCACAGCAGCAGCACCTGCTCTGCGTCTGTATCGATGATGACGGTGTCCAGCCGCATCTCGGGGAGCGAGTCTTCCGCACCCGAGAGTTCCACGGTCACCGACGGCGCAGCCCGGATGGGGAGCGAGAAGGACAGGGGCCCTTTGCGCGAGGCATTCGTGATGGCCACGGGCTCGTTGCCCAGGAGGTAACCTGGGGCGACGAGGCTTGGTGACGCGGCGTTGAAGAAGCGCCGATCGAAGTCTTTGGGCAGCAGAGGCTTGCGCGTCTTGTCCCACGTCTCGTCGTAGGTCCCCGCGAATGCCGCGCGAGGTTGCCAATGGGGGGAGAGGAACCCGAAGCCCGCAGGGGAAACCCGCTGTCCGAAGCGCTCGAGTGGGTGGTGGGGATCCTCCAGGTTGGGCAGGTGCAGGTCTTCCTCGAAGGATCGAAAACTGGAGCGGAATCCGACTCCCACGGGGTTGCGTGGCTCGAAGGTGTGCAGGCTTGGATCCGGATCGGAGCGGTCCCAACCACCAAAAGCGCGTTCGTAGACCAGGGGGATGCGCTCGAAAGGCTGCGGCCTGGTCATGGAAATGAAGCCCAGGCGCTTGTTCCAGATGCGATCTCCGAACACCCGCACCGATTTCTCCACCGGCCCCACGCGCAGGGAGACGAGCGACTCACGAGTGTTCTGGCTGGGAGCCCACGCGTGACCCACCAGGACGACGTCCGTGGCGGGTTTGATGAAGGCGCACTCGGGCTCGTAACGGTAGCTGGAATCCTCGGGCTTGCCCCAGGGCACACCCGCGACATGGACGGGCACCTGCTCTTCGGCGAGCTTCAAGCCGTCGCCATGGATGGCATAGGTGGCTTTGACCACCGGCACCAGGAGCGGGCGCAGCTCCTCATCCGCGAGCGCCAGGAGTTCGAGCGCGAAGGGAGTCTGGTTTTCGATGGAAGGGTGTCCCACGCTCTACCTCCGCCCTGATGGGGCTTCTGGCGCCCGGATCAGTTCTCGGAGATCTTCGAGCCCTTGATGACGACATCGCCGCTGGCGGTGATTTCGATCTTGGCGCCCTTGAGGACCACGTCCCCGTTCTTTTTCACCTGCAGGGTCGCCGAGCCCACCTTGAGGGTGAATTGCTCCTCGGCCACCAGAGCGATCTCCTTGGCGGACAGCGTGTAGCCGTCCTTGACGACATGGTTGTGCTTGCCGCCGACGCTCACGAGGAGATCCTTCTCTACCTTGAGCGTGCGATTCTTTTCGACCTGCTCGGACAGATCGCCACCCACTTGCAGGGTGCGTGAGCCCTTGACCGTCTCGGACTTCTTGGCTCCCACCGTCTCGGTCTTGGAGCCCCCCACCTGCTCGGCCATGATGCCGCCCACGAGCTGGTTGAGGGCTGCGCCCACGGTGATCGCATAGGCGCCGCCGACGTTCAGCATCTTGCCCAGCCCCACGGTCTCCGCCGAGGCCATGGCGACCATCACGGTCTGATTGTTGTTCACGGAGATGGACTGGTCCCCCACCACGGACTCGGTGTGATTGCCCGTTACCGTGGTCGAGCGGTCCTTGACCACCTCCAGGGTCTGGTTGCCGCCGATGATGCTGTCGTCGTTCTTCTTGACCTCCAGCGATTGGTTGCCCTCGACGGTCTTGGTTCTGTCTTTCTTGACCAGCAGCGTCTCGTTGCCGCGCACCTGCTGCGTCTTGTCGTTCTCGACGACGATGTTGAAGTCCTTCTGGGCGTGCAGGTAGACCTGCTCCCTGCCTGCGGCATCCTCGAAGCGCAGCTCGTTGGAGCCGTTGCCGCCTGGGCTGGAGTTCGAGCGCAGCGTGCTCTGCGTCTTCTGGTCAGGCAGATGGATGGGCGGCGGGTTCTGCCCGTTGTAGACGCTGCCGGTGACGATGGGGCGATCCGGATCTCCCTCGAGAAACTCCACCACGACTTCGTGTCCAATACGAGGCAGGTAGAGCGCTCCCCAGCTCTGTCCGGCCCAGGCCTGGCTCACCCGGATCCAGCACGAGCTCCTGTCGTTGTTCTTGCCCTCGCGATCCCAGTGGAACTGCACCTTGATGCGGCCGTGCTCATCGGTGTGGATCTCTTCACCTGCGGGGCCCACGACCATGGCCGTCTGGGCGCCCGCAATCATCGGGCGAGGCGTGGAGCGCGACGGGCGGAAGGGAACCTGCGCGGGGATGCAGACGAACTCGTTGCGGTAGGCCTCCTTGCTGTCAGACATCGACTGCTCGAAGGTGAGGACTTCTGGCTGCCGGCCCACGTACCGGACCGAGAGCAGGAGGTAGCTCTGGTTGAACTCAGACACTGGGTGATCAGCCAGCTCGAAGGTCTGGCCCACGAGCAGGCGGCGGCAGTTGCTTGCCCCCGTCGCCATCTCCACCCGCGCGCGCAGCTCCTCCAGGCGGACCTTGGCGAGCGACTTGCCGATGCCCGGCTCCTCGTATCGGGCAGGGTAGTCGTAGATCTCGAGCGCGTGCTCCCCCTCATCGGCGGTGGTGGTGGCGGTGAGATCCAGAGCTGGCCGGACGAAATTGAAGTCCCGGAGGGCCACGGCACCGGGCTGGATCTCCCGGCGAGCCGAGAACTCGTGCACGGACTCGCTCCCCGCCACCATCTTGGAAGGTTCGCGATAGACGAGTCGTGCCTCGCCGGCCATGGCGGCACAGGTGATCGACGCGTCGTTGAGGATCATCTTGTGCGAGCCCTCGGTGTGCTCGAAGGAGTAGAAGATGCCCTCCTCCTCGAGCAGCCGGGAGACGAAGTCGAGGTCCGACTCGCGGTACTGCACGCAGTACTCCCGGGGCGCATACGAGCCCTGCAGCGACAGGGTGTGCTCGATCCGGGCGTCGCCGAGAACCTTTTGGACGATGTCCGGGACGGTCATCTCCTGGAAGATGCGGCTGCGCCGGGTGTGGCGGAGCATCCACAGCCGGGGAACCACCGTGACGCGGTAGCGCTGGCGTTCGGGGCCGCGGCCCGCATCCCAGCGCGAGATGCGTGACACGATGCCGTGGAAGAAGCGGCCGGTGCCATCGCCAAGCTGCACGGTCAGCAGCGCGTTCTGGCCAATCAATGCCTTCTCATCGACGGACATGCCCGGAGGCGCCGCGAGGTTGATCTCGACTGAGTAGAGCTGGGAGATGGTCTCCTGGGCCTCGAAGCCCACCACAGCCAGCTCGCCTGCGGCATGGGGGCCAGCCTGGAACTCGAACTCGGCCTGGTTGGCCTTGAGCGCAGCGGTTGCTAGCATGGAATTCCCCTCTGGATGCCCTTGATGGGCTGCCTTGCGCGGAAGATTAATGCCGAGACAAGATATTCGAGGACGAGAGGGATGGCTGTACTACCCAAGGAGATGCTGTCTCCCGCAACCCCAGGGCACCTGTTCGCAGTAGTTATGGGCCTGTTAGCGCCCAGTTGCGCCGACAGAGAGAGGAGAGGACGTAGTAGCCAGCGGGTGAGTGGAAGTATCGCAATCTCGAGCTTCTCTCTTGCCCCAGCAACAGCGTAGCCATTTCCTCTTTGCTTAGGAGCCCTTGGGCGAGTGCGTAGAAGCCGGGGAGCGGTCGCTTCAGCAGCATGCCACTCCTCAACTCCGAGACAATTTGCTCCGGTTCCAAGGGGGCGAACAAGATGGGCCAATCACGGCCATAGGCGCACTCTGAGGACCCGCAGGCGTGGATATATTCACAGATGAAGCGCTCCAGCCACTCGCCTTCAGTCATTCCTTGGGGTTTGATGTATGGAACCTGGCTGTCGATCTCCACCGCCATGCATGTAGCGGTATCTTGCTTCCAAAAGGAGAGATAAAGGACTGCCCGGATTGACAAGACATCGTATGAGATGGAAAAGCCATCCCAGGTGCTTGCAATTTCCGTGGCTTCGTTGTCCTCCCGAAGAGGGGAAATAGAGTCCTCTTGGAATGCCAGCTGCCGTGTTACTTCGTCCCATGCAAGACGGCCAATGCCGCGGGGCTTGAAGTGGTGCGCGTCTCTCAACTTGGCGCTACTGCGGAAGACATGCGCAAGCGGGGTGTTCACCGTGGAGAAACGGAACCATGTGGGCGTGCCCATGACGAGACTCGGGGGAGTTCAAGGAAAAGGGACAGGGATGACGTCAAAGCCAGCATTCTTGAGTAGAGTGAGCTTTTCGTCAAACTTCTTGTTGGCGGGTACCTTGTATGAAACCTTGTATCCGCGCTCTGCCAGTGTCTTGTTGTTCTTGAACTGCGCGGTCCCTCCATAAGAACCCTTCTGGTCTTTACATTCGACCGGTGAGGTCTTGCTGGAGGCATGATCAAGTTCCCGGAACTGGCCGCACTTTACGCAGACTGCCTTGATGTGCTGATGATTGCCGGGGAGATCGGCGCTCAACTCCGCCTGTGTTGCACCGCGAGAGATCTGCCTGCCGTGGGTGATGTGTCCTTCTTGGACATTGTGCGCTGCGGCGGCAATCTCAAACGGATCTGCTCCTGCCTCCTTCAGCTTTTCAATCCGCTTCAAAGGGGTGGCTTCGGCCGGATCGACTTCTGGGAAATATATGCGCTCGACATGTTCTCCATCTGGACAAGCAGGGTCGGCCAGCGGCTTGCTAAAGGGCAGAGAGCCACCCCCCTGTATCTTCTGGATTTTCTTCCCGCTTTTGATCTTGACCATATCGGGTCTCCGAGGACTTCGGGCAGTTGGGGCCAAGGTCGCTCAGGGGCGTTGATGCGGAGGCGAAACTCTTGGCACTGCTCCTGACGAGGATGTGCTTCCTGCGAGCCTAGGATTCATCAAGGGTGATGGTTTTGCCAAAGATCTGGATGTTGCCAGATTTCTCCACGCGGAGAGCAACCTGACCGTTTACGACGATTGAGAATTTATCTGCCTTGAGGTCGAAAGTTTTGGCAAGACAAGTTGTCGCTCCATCGATCAGCGCGCGTGAATAGGTGCCGACGTTGATCGAGATGTCCTTGTTCGTTGTGATTGAGGCTGTCCCTTCTACCTCCTCCCAGCAATTGCCCCCTACCCGCATGGAACTGTCCGCAGCGATGGATTCTTGGCGGCTGCCTTCAGTGCTTGTGAGCCACATTCCGCCCACTTGTATGGCTTTGGTTCC
>NZ_JBJMQP010000218.1:0-24470 GCF_045802625.1 Hyalangium sp.
CGCACCGCCTCGAGGCAGGCCTTGTCGTCCGCGTACTCCGCGTCCGCCACGCCGGACAGCTCGTTGTGCACCTTGGAGCCGCCCAGCTCCTCCTCCGTCACCTTCTCGCCCACCACGGACTCCACCAGGTACGGGCCGCCGATCGCGATCGAGCTCGTCCCCTTCACCATGGGCAGGAAGTCCGCCAGCGCCGGGATGTACGCCGTGCCCGCGGCTCCGGGCCCCATCATCGCCGCCACCTGGGGAATCACCCCGCTCATCACCACCTGCTCGCGGAAGAGGTAGCCCGTGTCCGCGAAGCCCGCGATGCGGCGCGGATCGATCCCCGCCGAGGCATCCAGTCGCGCTCCCGCCGAGTCCACCAGCCACACCATTGGGATCCGGCTCTTCAGCGCCAGGTCCCTCAGCCGGGCCACCTTGCGCTCGCCGATCTCTCCAATCGAGCCGCCGAACACGGTGAAGTCGTAGATCGCCGCGGCCACCGGGCGGCCGTCGATCTCGCCCGTCCCGGTGATCACTCCATCCGCCGAGGAGGGCTTGTCCGCCTCTTCCTCCTCCGGGAGGTTGCCGTGGTGCGCCGCCAGCAGCCCCAGCTCCTCGAAGGTGCCCGGATCGAACAGGAGCTTCATGCGCGAGCGGGCGTCCAGCTTGCCCTTGGCGCGCTGGCGCTCGACGCGCTCGGGGCCGCCCATGCCCTCGTTGCGGCGGCGGTGCTCGGCCAGCTTCTCCACGCGATCCTTCATCTTCATTCGGCGCGCTCCCGGGAATTGACTGCCGAATCAAACCCACTTGAGGGGGCAATCGGAAGGGCAGAGTGACGCAGGCGGGGAATCTCGCTACATAGTCCCGTACTTCACCCGGTCGACCCGAGAGAACGCATGTCCGAGTCCAAGAGCCTGGACAACCCCCACGAGATGGCCCTGCGAGAGTTCGCGCTCGGCTACCCCGGCACCCATGAGGACTTCCCGTGGGGCCACCGCGTCATCAAGGTGAAGGGCAAGGCCTTCATCTTCATGGGACATGAGCGCGGTGGGCTCGGACTCTCCGTCAAGCTTCCGCACTCCAACGCCGCCGCCTTGATGATGCCGTTCGCTACGCCCACGGGATACGGGCTCGGCAAGAGCGGGTGGGTCTCGGCCGATTTCCCCAGGGGGGAGAAGCCGCCCATGGAGATGCTGCGCCAGTGGGTCGACGAGAGCTACCGCGCCGTGGCCCCCAAGAAGCTCGTGGCTCAGCTCGCTGCGAAGACCTCCGCACCGAAGAAGGCCGCGGCGCCCAAGAAGGCCGCGGCGCCCAAGAAGCCCGCTGCCGTGAAGAAGAAGACCGCGGCGCGCAAGCCGACGGGGACTCGCGCCAGCCAAGCTCGTTGATCAGAAGGGACGAGTGTTCCCATGGAAATGAACGGCGTTCTTTGCACCCTCTCGGCCAAGAGGCTCGCGCTGCTCCAGGAAGATCCCGAGATCTTCGAGGAGCTGGTCGAGTCCCGCCACGAATCGGAGATCCCCGGCCTGCTCGATCTGGGCAAGACCTGGGATGCGCTGGACTTCCTGCTGTCGGACCGCGGCCGCGATGAGCTGCTCGGAGACGCCATCCTGGCTCGCAAGGGCCAGAAGCTCCGCGCGAAGGGAGCCCATGGGCCGCCGCGGGTCCTGGCTCCGGCGCGGGTCCGGCAGATCTCGGCGGCGCTCGCGAAGCTCCCGCCCGACTTCCTCAAGACTCGCTACCCGTCGCTCCAGGGCAAGGAGATCCACGGCAACTACGGCCAGGAGAAGCAGCTGCCGCAGCTGGAGGCCGTGCTTCGCTCTGTCGTGGATCTGTACGCCCGCGCGGCCATCGAGGGCCACTCGGTGATGTCGGCCATCGTCTGAGCGGACTCAGCTCAGGCGCTGCACCCACTGGAAGTAGCTGCTCCGCGGGTCCGCCAGCGGATCCCGGAAGAGGGCGCGGATGTCCGCCTTCTCCACCCGGCCCGAGTCGAACGCCTGGTAGAGCGCGTCTCCCAGCAGGTACCCCAGCGCGTGGCTGACGCCGTGGAAGAGCCGGTCCCGGCGCAGCGGCAGCAGCTTCACCGCCTCTTCCGGTCCTTCGGTCTCCGCGGCCTTGTGCGCCAGCACGAACGCGGCGATCTGCCGCTCCACGCCGCGCATCCTCGCCACCCGCCGGGCCCACTCGGCCAGCCCCGCGCAGCCTCGCCGCGGGTTCACCAGCTTCGAGCCGAAGAAACCCAGCGCCTCCTCCATGCACCGCGCGTAGAACGCGTCCGAGGCCCGGCGCGGCGCCTCCATCGCATCGCCCACGGCGCAGTGCCGCACGAAGTGCGCGGCCTCCTCCGCCGCGTGGTTCAACGACAGTGACGCCAGATAGGCCATCCGCGCCCGGGGGATGTAGCTGCTCTCCCTCGACAGGATGTGCCGCCGCAGCTGCGCCAGCTCCGCCTGGGTGAAGCGTCCTCGCTGCTGGATGCGCGCCAGGATGTCCCCGTCCGCCGCCGTCGCCACCTCCACCTCCTCCAGCGCCCGGCCCACCTGCGTGCCCGCCAGTCGAGCGATCAAGCTGGCCATCTCCCGGAACCGCTCCGCTGCGCTGCGCTCCCGCAACGGCGCATCTCCGGCCTCGGCCTCCAGGTAGTCCAGGAAGCTCTGCTGGCAGACGACGGGAGAGGCGTTGAGCAGGCAGAGCGAACCGTCCGCCAGCTCCACCGCCTCTACCGCTCCGGCTCGGCCTTCACGCGCCAGCCGCCAGTAGACGCCCTCGCAGTTCTGGTACACCACCAGCCCGCGTCGTGCGTGGGGCTCTCCGAGCGCTCGCTCTACCTGCTCAGGCAGGTGGCAGGGCGCCACGTGGTACTGGCCCACCAGCACCATCACCTGGGGGCGATCCTCGGCTCGCGCGGCCCGGGCGATGCGCTCGGCCGCATAGGCGTCTCGAAGCTCGAGCGAGCGCTTGCCCTGCACCCGCCGATCAATGCCCACCACCTCCAGCCGGTGGCGCCGAGCGAAGGCGAGCAGGGGACGGAACCCCGACCAGCCATCCAGTCCCGGCCCCGGAGCGCGGCCGAGCCGCTCCAGCAGTGCGCGCTCGGGCAGGCGGCCCGCCAGGTAGGCATCCAGCGAGGCCTGGTGCCGGCCCTCGACACACTCCAGCGCCAGGATCACCCGGCGCCCCGAGTCCATGGCCCGCTCCACCAGGCCCAGGTACGTCTCCTGAGCCAGAGTGAGGGTGTGGTAGTCGCCCACGTACACCACGTCCGAGGCCCGCACCCGCTGGTGCACCGCCGACAGGGACAGCGCGTGGCGATAGCCAGCCGTCCGCCGCCGGTACCGGGCCTCGTAGGCTCGGAAGGCGGAGGTCTGGCCGTCGACGGCACGAGCAATCTGTGCCTTCTGCCGGCGAAAGAGAGCGAGGTGGAGGGCGAGCGACGCGCGCATGGGTGGGAGGCGGTGATCAAGGTCGCACGCGCCTTTCCCCCCGGCAAAAAAACGGCGGTCCTCCTCAACACCCCCTTCCTTGACTTCCCAGGGAGGAGCAAAGGACCATCGCTGTGCTCTTGAAGACCGCTCTCGCAAGAACGATGTTGCTGGCTGTCGTGCTCCTGGCAGCGGCTCCCGCCCGCGCCGAGGAGCAGGCGACCCTGTTGCACTCCGCTCCCACCAAGGCCGAGGCGAACAAGTCGCTGCGGCTCGAAGGGACCCTGGTCGACGATGCCCGGCGAATCTCGGATCTGATCGTCCGCTACCGGGGGCCCGGCGAGCCCTACGCCGAGATGCCCCTGGAGCGGCAGTACGGCGATCTGTACCGAGGCACCATCCCCGCCGAGCACATGGTGCCTCCCGGCGTCGAGTACTACGTCGAGGGCGTCACCAAGGGAGGAGATCGCATCCCGGTGTTCCAGTCCGCGGCCAAGCCGGCCCGCGTCATCGTCCCCGGGGAGATTCCGCGCCCCAAGCTGCCCGTCGCGGAGACCCATGAGCCGCCGCCTGCTCTGGCCGCGAAGGGCAGCCCGCGCAAGAAGGAGCCCGAGGACGAGCTCGAGCCGCCGCCGAGCAGCCCCAAGAAGGGGCAGATGGCCATGTCCGACGATGCCCTGGCCGCGCTCGCCGCCGACGCGCCGACGGAAGAGCCTCCACCCGCGCAGCCCTCTCGGACTCCTCCGAGCAGCAACACGCGCAAGCCCACGAGCGCTCCTGTTCCGGTGGCTGCTTCCGCCCCCGCTCCTGCTTCCAAGCCCGCGGCGAGCGCTGCTCCCGCTCCGGCGTCTTCCGCCACCAAGGCTCCGATGGCTTCCTCGGAGCCGGGCTCGACGGAGCCTCCAGAGGGCAGGGGTGGGAAGAAGGCCGCGTCCAGCTCGGAGCTGGAGGAGGATCTGGCCCTCTACAGCGCGGAGGACACGCTCGCGCTCGCCACGCGCCACACGGAGTCGGTCACCCGGGTGCCTGCCATCGCCGCCTCGTTCGGGCGTGAGCAGCTGCGGGCGCTCGGCGCGCGCACCGTGGCGGATGTGCTCGACGCGGTGCCCGGGCTCACCGTGAGCCGGGATGTCCAAGGCTTCTACCGCACGTCGATCCGTGGGCTGCGCAACGACGCGGAGGTGCTCTTCCTGCTCAACGGGCACCGGCTCAACAACTTCTTCGACGGCAAGGCGCTGATGAACCTGCCCGTGGAGAACCTGGACCGCATCGAGGTCATCCGCGGCCCGGGCTCTGCCCTGTACGGCGCGGGAGCCTTCCTGGGCGTGGTCAACATCGTCACCGATCGCAGCGAGGGCGCGCGTGTGGCGATCTCGGGCGGCGGCTTCCCGGATCGAGGGCAGGGGCGGTTCGCTCCCACGCTGGACGGCCACGTCTCCGCGGCCGCGACCGCGGGCGAGCTGCGCCTCTTCGGGGATGTGGACGTGTGGGGCCAGTCGGGCGACTCGGCGCCCATCGCCACGGATTCGCTGGACACGGACACGCTCAACCAGAAGCTGCGCGAGCAAAACCAGCCCGCCGGCTACACCCACGACGAGCGCCTGCTCTTCAACGCGGGGCTGGGCATCGGCTACGACTTCGGGGAGGCCGGCCGGTTGACCTCCTCGGTGCGCTTCCTCACCGAGGATCGCACCGCCCTGATGGGCTTGTTCGACACCGCCGGGCCGAACTCGGACCTGAGCTGGTCCGTGGCCATGCTGGATGTGGAGTACGAGCGCACGCTGGCCCAAGGCATCCTGCTGCATGTGCGCGGCTACGGAGATCAGCAGAGCACCCAGCGCCTCTTCCAGATCACCCCGAATGGCTTCCGCACGGGGGATGGGGCCGACCAGGTCTTCCCCGAGGGCTTGCGCGAGCAGACCAACGTCAACGTCCGCACCGTGGGCCTGGGCGTGGACTCGGACATGGTGCTCGGCGGCGCGAACCGGCTCTCGATGGGGCTGGTGACCGAGCTGCAGATGCTCGCGGACTACCAGTACAGGACCAACTACACCCTGGATAACCGGATCCTGCCCACGCTCACCGTGCCCCCAGGGCTGGTGAACGCGAAGGACATCGCCGGAGGCGCCGCCGCCCGCCGGATGACGCTGGGCCTGTTCGTGCAGGACCAGTGGACCGTCATCAACCCGCTGACGCTCACCTTCGGCGTGCGCGTGGACGCCACCCAGCTGCCCACCACGGATGCCGCCGGCGCCATCAACGGCACGCACCTGGTGCCCAGCGTCAACCCGCGCGTGGGCCTGGTGTTCGCCGCCACCGACTCGTTCGTGCTCAAGGCGCTCTATGGCCGGGCCTTCCGCTCGCCCACGCTGCAGGAGCTGGCCGAGCGCATCCCGGACACCGACTACAACCAGGGCCGCTTCGAGGGCAACCCGCTGCTGCGCCCGGCCACCGTGGACACCGTGGAGCTGGGCGTGGATCTCATCCAGGCCGCCGGAGACTCGCGCGTGCGCCTGCGCGGCAACGCCTTCTACGAGCGCTTCAACTCGCCCATCATCGCCCTGGACACCAGCGGCAACATCATCCCGCTGAGCAACCGCGATCTCGGCGTGCGCGTGTTCGGCGTGGAGGGCGAGGCCCGCCTGGAGGCCTCCAAGCGCGCCAACGCCTGGGTCAACGCCACCTTCTTCCGCGCCGAGGATCTGGAGCTGCCCACGCAGTCGCGCCTGCTCACTGACACCCCGCAGGCCCGCTTCAACGCCGGCATGTCCATGCCCATTGGCGACTGGGTGAACTTCGATGTCGTGGTGCGCGCGGGCGCCGAGCGGCGCAACGACACCCGCTCGGTGCTGGAGCTGATCCGCCGCTACCAGATCCCCGCCTACAGCCTCATCACCGCGCAGCTGCGCACCGAGCCCATCCTCGAGCACTTCGAGCTGTCGCTGGTGGCGCAGAACCTCTTCGATCATGATCTGCGCGACGACGTGCCGCGCCCGGACCGCGTGCCCGGGCTGCTGCCGCGCGAGGGCCAGTCCGTCTTCCTCACCATCCGGGGCCGCTACTGATGAACCGCCTGCTGCTCATGGCCCTCGTGGCCGTCGCGCTCGCTCCAGGCCTGGGGTGCCTGGCCTACAACGATCCGTGCCAGCCGCTGGTGCCGGACCCGAACGCCGTCCTGGGCTACCTGGGCGAGGACGTGTACCTGGACAAGCCCTACGCCCGGCACGACAACAACGCCCTCGGCCAGCTCGCCGCGGACGCCTACCAGCACGCGGAGGATGATTCGTCCGCTCCGGCCGCGCTGGGCATCGTCAACGGGGGCTCCATCCGCGCCGAGGGGCTCTGCATCACCCGCACCATGCTCCCCAAGGGCCCGCTCACCGACGGCGTGCTCCACGAGGTGTTCCTCTTCGAGAACCAGGTGGTGACGGTGGACCTGACCGAGAAGGAGCTGGTGGACATGTTCGAGCACTCGGTGGAGAGCCTCAGCCCCTCGGGGCAGCCCATCTCCTCGCCCCCCGGCAGCTTCCTGCACGTCTCCGAGAGCATCTCGATGCGCGTGGACTGCGAGTACCCGCGGGGCCAGCGCGTGAAGGCGCTGAAGGTGGGCAGCACCGTGGTGCCGCTGCCTCCCCGCACGGATCCCACCATCCGCTACCGGGTGGGGATGATCAGCTACCTGATCAACGGTGGCGACAACTACGGCCCCATCTTCGGCAACGCCGGCAAGGACGCCGCCCGCAACCCCGTGCAGTCCCGCAAGCTCGGGGGTGTGGACTCCAACATCGTCGGCGAGTACATGCGCACGGCCTATTCGAGCGAGGCCCACCCGCTGCGCGAGGCACAGCGGATCCAACTGGACAACTGCGCTCTGCCGCCCCGGCCCACACGCTGAGGGCCGGGACGGGAAGGGGCCGCTCTAGGGCTTGGGCTCGCCGTCCGTCACGGCCGGCGCGCTCACCGCCGCCACGGTGTTCGTGGCGGGCTTGGGCGCGGACGGCGCGAGCACGTCGTTGACCGAGGGCATCTTGCGGATGTCCCCGCGGGCCACCTTCCAGGCCTGCTGGACGATCCAGGAGAGCGAGCGATCCTGGCGAGTCGCCTCGCGCTGGATCTCCTCGAGCATGTCCTCGGGGAAGTAGAGACTTTGTTTGCGATGATCAGTGGAGGACATGCTCGTGCCTACTCCTCGCGAGGATCCTGGCGCTCATCGCCAGTGACGTCGTTGACCGCGGGGAAGGCCTTGATTCGTTCACGGGCGATCTTCCACGCCTGCTGCACAACCCATGACAGGGAGCGGTCCTGACGGTTCGCCTCCTCCTGGATTTCCTTCAACATCTCTTCGGGGAAGTACAGCGATTGCTTGCGCTTGTCGGTGCCAGCCATACCGAGTCTCCGGAGCGGATGCGAGGTGACGACCTGAGACACACCGGCGGGGTTATCCGACAGACTCCCCAGCCGGTCAACGGTTTCAGCGACTTCACTGCATAAGCCTTGAGTGTGACATGCAGGAGCCCTTCTGCCGGGCATGAAATGCGCTCGGTTACGTGGAATTCCTGGAAAAAGCGGGTGAAAGATGGCGGGGGGGCCTGAAAAGGGAAGAGCCCCGGGCCTCGGCAACGAGACCCGGGGCTCTTCCGGAAAGAGGGACCGCCAGAACGAATCCTAGCGGCCCCGTGGGCCCAGAGGGGGAGGGGGGGGACCCCTAGGCCCAACGCCATGAAAGCTGGAAAATCAACCTCTCAACACCGTCCGCCGCCCCGCTCATTCCGCCCCACCGGCTGACATGGGGATCATAAGAACCACCCCCAGCACCTTCAACCGACAGGTCTTGGGGAAACGCGGCCCGTCGAAAATCCATTCCCCCCTCTGTTCCATGGCGCGCACCGGACTCGCGACGGACTTGATCCTGCGGACACTGTCCGAGGCGTACCGGCACTTCGAGCTGGCCGGACGTTCGGTGCTGATCGCTGTGTCGGGCGGTGCGGATTCCACCGCGCTGCTGGTGGGCACGGCGCTGGTGCGCGAGCAGCTGGGACTCGCGGTGGAGGTGGCCACGCTCGACCATGGGCTGCGGCCCGAGGCGGCGGACGAGGCGCGAGCGGTCGAGCGGCTGGCCGCACTTCATGGGCTCGAGTGCCACGTGCGCCAGCTGCGCCTGCGGCCTGGAGCGGGCGTGGAGCTTCGAGCGCGCGAGGCCCGGTACGAGGCGCTGGAGGCCGTTCGCGCGCAGCGAGGGCTGACGGCGGTGGCCACGGCGCATACGGCCTCTGATCAGGCGGAGACGCTGCTGATGCGGCTGGCGCGGGGCTCGGCGTTGAAGGGAGCGGTGGGCATCCTGCCCAGGCGGGGCTCGCTCGTTCGGCCCATGCTGGGGCTGACGCGCGAGCACCTCGAGGCCTTTCTCCGGGAGCAGGGCACCGGCTTCGTGACGGACCCCATGAACGCGAACCCCCGCCTGTTTCGCGTACGAATCCGCCAGGACGTGCTGCCGGCGCTCGCTCGGGCGGCGGGCTTCCCGGTAGCGGAGCGGCTGGCCTCGTTCACGCGCCTGGCCGCCGAGGACGAGGCCCTGTTGGACGCGATGGCCGAGGGGGCATGGCGGCGGATCCAGCTTCCCGAAGGCGCGCTCGATGCGGTGGGCGTCCGCGCGCTGGAGTCCCCCTTGCGGCGCCGGGTGCTCGCGCGCCTGCTTGCCCGCGAGGGAGCCACGGTGGATGACGCCACCCTGCGACGCGTGCTCGACGCAGTGGCGCGCGGCGGCTCCGCGACCTTGAGTGGAGGCCTTCAGCTCCGAGCGACGGGGGGCACCGTGCGCTGTGTCCGGCCCCGGGCCTCCTCCGTGCGCGGCGCGGTGTCCTTGGAAGGAGAGGGCGCCACGGGCGAGCTGGAGGGCACGGGCTGGCGCTTCCAGGTTGGTACGCCGGTGTCCGCTCCCGGTGCGCTCCGCTTCTATCTGCCGGAGAAGCTCCGCTGGCCGCTCACCGTGCGGACACGAAAGCCCGGGGATCGGATCCGAGGGCCGCACGGTTCGCGAAAGCTCCAGGACGTTTTCGTGGACCTGCGAGTGCCCGCCGAGCGTCGGGATCTCCAGCCCGTGGTGACGGACGCGGAGGGGCGGCTGCTCTGGGTTCCAGGGCTGTGGATGCCGCCCGAGGGGAAGGTCGTTTCCGGACAGTCGCTGTGGGCTTTGCCCCCCAGCCCAAGCGGCGGAGGTAGCGGTCCGTTATAGAGTGGGCATGGGGCGGATGGAGAAGGGCCACGACCCCCTAAATAGTTGAGGGCGTTTTGGTGTTGCTGATACGGTCCGAAGTTGGCGCTCCGCCAAGCCTCGGTCCAAATTGTTGAAATCGCTGGGCGTTTTCCGGCACGGCCCGCATCCGCCGAGCATCCGAAAGGGCAGCAGACACGTGCGTTCGACTTACAAGACCATCGGCCTCTGGGTGATTCTGATCGTCCTGTTCGTGGCCTTCTATAACTTCTTCTCCCAAGGCAGCGAGCAGGTGGACGAGCCAGCGTTCACTCAGCTGCTGTCGAAGGTGGAGAAGAAAGAGGTCCGATCCATCTCCATCAAGGGCAACGTGTACTCGGGTGAGTACGCGGACTCCAAGTCGCGCTTCCGCACCACGGGCCCCGTGGCGGACACGACCATGCTCACGAAGCTGCAGAACATGGGCGTGGACGTGAAGTACGAGAAGGAGGAGCAGAACAACCTCTGGTTGACCATCCTCGGGCAGTGGATGCCGGTGGTCTTCCTGTTCCTGTTCTTCATCTTCTTCATGCGCCAGCTCCAGGGCGGCAGCGGCAAGGCGATGACCTTCGGCAAGTCGAAGGCCAAGCTCCTCAACGAGAGCCACAACAAAGTGACTTTCGCCGACGTGGCCGGCGCCGACGAGTGCAAGGAAGAGCTCGAGGAGATCGTCGCCTTCCTCAAGGACCCCAAGAAGTTCACCAAGCTGGGCGGCCGCATCCCCAAGGGCGTGCTGATGATGGGCTCGCCGGGTACGGGCAAGACGCTGCTGGCCCGCGCGGTGGCCGGTGAGGCCGGCGTGCCGTTCTTCTCCATCTCCGGCTCGGACTTCGTGGAGATGTTCGTGGGCGTCGGCGCCAGCCGCGTGCGCGACTTGTTCGAGCAGGGCAAGAAGAACGCCCCCTGCATCATCTTCATCGACGAGATCGACGCCGTGGGCCGCCACCGTGGCGCCGGCCTGGGCGGTGGCCATGACGAGCGCGAGCAGACGCTCAACCAGCTCCTGGTCGAGATGGACGGCTTCGAGTCCAACGAGGGCGTCATCCTCATCGCCGCCACCAACCGTCCGGACGTGCTGGATCCGGCGCTCCAGCGCCCCGGCCGCTTCGACCGGCGCATTGTGGTGCCGCGGCCGGACCTGAAGGGCCGCCTGGGCGTGCTCAAGGTGCACACCCGCCGCGTGCCGCTGGCTCCCGAGGTGGACCTCGAGGTCATCGCCCGCGGAACGCCGGGCATGACGGGCGCGGACCTGGAGAACCTGGTGAACGAGTCGGCCCTCATGGCCGCGCGTCAGAACAAGGAGCGCGTGGACACCAGCGACTTCGAGGCCGCCAAGGACAAGGTCTTCATGGGCCCCGAGCGCAAGTCCATGATCATGACCGAGAAGGAGAAGCGGAACACCGCCGTGCACGAGGCCGGCCACGCGCTGCTGGCCAAGCTGCTGCCCGGCTGCGATCCGCTCCACAAGGTCACCATCATCCCTCGCGGCCAGGCCCTGGGCGTCACCTGGAGCCTGCCCACCGAGGACAAGGTCAACGGGTACAAGAAGCAGATCCTCGACCAGATCACCATGGCGATGGGCGGCCGGCTCGCCGAGGAGATCATGTTCAACGAGATGTCCAGCGGCGCCTCCAATGACATCGAGCGCGCCACCGAGACGGCTCGGGCCATGGTGTGCCGCTGGGGCATGAGCGACAAGCTCGGGCCCCTGGCCTTCGGCAAGAGCGAGGGCGAGGTGTTCCTCGGCCGCGACTTCAGCGCCTCGAAGGACTACTCCGAGGACACGGCGCGGCAGATCGACGCCGAGGTGCGCGGCATCGTCATGAGCTGCTACGAGAACGGCAAGCGGCTCCTCACGGAGAAGAAGGAAGTGCTCGAGCGCGTCTCCGACGCGCTGGTGGAGTACGAGACGCTGGACGCCGAGGACGTGAACATCATCCTGCAGGGTGGCACCCTCACTCGCGAGCGGCCGGCCCCGCGCGTCACCGCGCCGCCGAAGTCCACCGAGAAGAAGGACAAGCGGAAGATCCTCGACGCGCTCGAGGCGATCCCCAAGATGGAGCCGAACAAGGCGTAAGCCCGCTGCTCCGGTAGAACCCAGGCCCTCCCCGCTCCGTGCTGGGAGGGCCTTTTACTTTTTGCCGCCTGCCTTGGAGCCTGCGCCATGATCCGCGCCCACCCCTTGCTCGCCGAGCGCCCCGAGGCGCTCGAGCTGGCGTTCCGCCGGATGGGGCTGCCCACGCCCGCTCGGGAGTACCTGCTGGAGAAGCTGCCGCAGTACCGGCTCCTGCTCACCGGGCTGACGAAGGTGGAGGGGCGCTTCCTCAAGGGCCTCTTCGAGGCCTCCGTCGCTCCCGGCCGCGAGGAGTTCCCCGTCTACGTCTCCGGAGATCCGCGCACGCGCCTGGGCAGCGGCCTGCTCACCGGACGGCGGGAGCAGTTCGAGCGGTTGATCTCCTCGGCGAAGGCGGATCCCCAGCTGGCCGGGCTGGCCGAGGCGCTCGCTCGGGGGCTGGGCTCGGTGGCGGCTCCGGCGCCGCTCACCCTGGGAGGCCGCACCTTCACGTTCGGGGCGCGCACCCATGTCATGGGCGTGGTGAACGTGACGCCGGACAGCTTCTCCGAGGGCGGGCGGTATGCCTCGCCGGACGCGGCCATCGCGCACGGGCTGAGGCTGGCGGAGGCCGGCGCGGACGTGCTGGACGTGGGCGGCGAGTCCACCCGGCCGCGCGCCTTGCCCATCTCCGCCGAAGAGGAGCTGGCCCGCGTGCTCCCAGTCATCGAAGGGCTGCGCGAGCGCACGCAGGTGCCCCTCTCGGTGGACACCACCAAGGCGGCCGTCGCGCGCGAGGCGCTCAAGGCGGGCGCGGTGCTGATCAACGACATCAGCGGCTTCCACTTCGATCCGGAGCTGCCTCGCGTCGTCGCCGAGGCGCGAGCCGCCTGTTGCCTCATGCACATCCAGGGCACCCCGGAGACCATGCAGCAGGCGCCTCACTACGAGGACATCATGGATGAGGTGCTCGCCTTCCTCGAGGAGGGGGTGGCGCGCGCCGTGGCCGCTGGCGTGGCTCGCGAGTCCATCCTGGTGGATCCCGGGATCGGGTTCGGCAAAACCATGGGGCACAACCTCTTCTTGCTGCGGAGGCTGGGTGATCTACGGGTGCTGGGGCTGCCGGTGCTGGTGGGCACCAGCCGCAAGGGCTTCCTCGGGATGCTCACGGGAGGCAAGCCGGCGAACGAGCGATTGGCCGCCACGCTCGGCTCGGTGGCGGCGGTGGCGGCGCTGGGAGGCGCGGACTTTGTGCGCGTGCACGACGTGGAGGAGGCTCGAGACGCGCTGGCAGTGACCGACGCGATTCGAGCCGCTTCCGACGGCGGCGCCCTCTACGGAACGTCCAAGGTGGGTGGCTGAAGGTTCAGGTGATCTCTTGGAATACGGCACAGTTGGGCGGTTGCCCAGTGGGCTTTGGCTTCCTAGCTTCGAGCCCGTAACGGGGGGCTGTATAAGCCCGGCGGGTAGGGGATGCCGGAGGTACTCCGGCGCGGGAAAAGGTGAGAGGCGGCATACATGGCTTATAAGATGAACATGTCTCCCAAAGAGGAGAGGGCTTCGCAGCGCCTGTTCGGCACGGATGGCGTGCGCGGCGTGGCGAACGTGCATCCGATGACGGCGGAGGTGGCGATGCAGCTCGGGCGAGCGCTCGCGTACCTCATCCGCAACGGGCCGCACCGGCATCGGGTGATCATCGGCAAGGACACGCGGCTGTCCGGCTACATGCTGGAGCAGGCGCTGGCGGCCGGCATCACCTCCATGGGCGTGGACGTGTGGCTCACCGGGCCGCTGCCTACGCCGGGCATCTCCAACCTCACCACGTCCATGCGCGCGGACGCGGGCGCGGTGATCTCCGCTTCGCACAACCCGTACCAGGACAACGGCATCAAGTTCTTCTGGCGTGACGGGTTCAAGCTGCCGGACGAGACGGAGGCCAAGCTCGAGGAGCTGCTGTCCACGGGCGCCATGGACACCATCCGGCCCACGGCGGACAACATCGGCCGGGCGTTCCGCCTGGACGACGCGCGAGGCCGCTACATCGTCTTCCTCAAGGCGACGTTCCCTCGCGAGCTGACGCTGGAGGGGATGACCATCGTCGTCGACTGCGCCAACGGCGCGGCCTACAAGACGGCGCCCGCGGTGCTGGAGGAGCTGGGCGCCAAGGTGATCACGCTGGGCGTGTCGCCGGACGGCATGAACATCAACGAGAAGTGCGGCGCGCTCCACCCGGAGGGCCTGGCGCGTGCGGTGGTGGAGCACGGGGCGCACCTGGGCCTGGCGCTGGATGGGGACGCGGACCGGCTGATCGTCGTGGACGAGAAGGGCAAGGTGGTGGACGGCGACGCCATCATGGCCATCTGCACGGGCGAGCTGGTGGCCCGGCAGCAGCTGAAGAAGATGACGCTGGTGGCCACGGTGATGAGCAACATCGGCCTGGAGCGTGCGGTGGCGCGCTGGGACGTGAAGGTGGCTCGCACGCGCGTGGGAGACCGCTACGTCGTCGAGGAGATGCGCAAGCACGGCTACAACCTGGGCGGCGAGCAGAGCGGCCACCTGCTGTTCCTGGATCACTCGACCACGGGCGATGGGACGCTGGCGGCGCTGCAGCTGCTGGCGGTGATGTGCCGGCAGGGCAAGCCGCTGAGCGAGCTGGCCTCGATCTTCGAGCCGGTGCCGCAGACGTTGCTGAACGTGGTGGTGAAGGAGAAGCGCGAGCTGGGCGAGCTGCCCGAGGTGATGAAGGTCATCCAGAGCGTGGAGCAGCGGCTGGGCAGCGCGGGCCGCGTGCTGGTGCGCTTCTCGGGCACCGAGCCGAAGGTGCGCATCCTCATCGAGGGCGAGGACGCGGCGCGCAACGAGGCGTACGCGAAGGAGATCGCCGAGGCGCTCTCCAAGTCGCTGAACTGAGGCTCCCGTCCCCGCGGGCAGTCCGGCTCCATCGGACTGCCTGTGCGTGGGGCCGGACGCTCGGCTACAGAAGCTCTTGAGCTACGCTCAGGGCAGGAGGGTCGGCGGACTTTGCGTCCGCGGCCCTCTGTCCCCTGCGAGGGCTGCACAGGAGCTTCATCGAATGAAACGGTTTTGGATCGTATGCGCGGTGGCTCTGGCCGCCTGCCATGGCGAGGATTCAACCAGTACCTCGAACGCCATGAAGGACAACCTGGGAGTGTCCTTCTCCGAGATCAAGGGTCTGGCCATCGGCCAGGCGGTCTCCGCGAGCGCGGCCTCCTCGGGGGCTGACTCGAACCAGCTGCTCATCCTGAATCCCCAGGATCAACTTCAACCCGCGGACCTGACCGCGCAGGGCCCAGGCAACCCCCTGGCGCTGAGCGATACCCCCAAGTTCGTGCTCGTCTCGGCCAGCGACGTGACACACGACGGGCAGACGTGCGCTTCGGTTCTCCTCCGCAAGTCGGACTCGGCCCTGTTCTGCGTACCCGTCGCCCCGGCCTACCCGGGCCTCGACAACGCCCCGCGGGTGCAGTGGGACTCGACGGGTGACGTGGTGGTGATCAACTCGGGACTCGCGCTGCAGCGGCTCGAGCTGGGGTCCAGCGATGTGACGCTGACGAGCCTCTCTTTCGATGGTGCGGAGCTCCTGAACTTCGCCGTCAACGCTGCCGGGGATGTGATGGTCAACCTGCGCCAGGATGGTGGCAGCGTGGTCCGCGTCTATCCGCGTAGCGGCGCGCCTGTGTTCGTGACCGCCCGGCACACGAGCTGCGTCTTTCCGGGCCTCTTGGGGAGCAATGACTTCTACGTGGCGAGCGGATTTTCGGATGCCTCCACCGTGGACCGGGTCGAGGCACGGATGGATGGGACCTACGCCACTCCCGTCAGGGCCTGGGAGACGGGCCCCGGGGTCTGGAACGATTGCGAGATTGTCTATCGCAGTGCGTCCCGGTTGCTCGTCACGCCTCCCACCAGCCTCCTCGAGCTCCTCAATCCGTCGGGGACGCCGCGGGTGCTCTCCTCCGTGGGCTTCAAGGTCGCTCGCGGCGAGTCACTGTTCGACTGGGGCCAGGACTCAGACGGGCGCGCCTTTGTCCGGCGATACGATCTTCCGGACTACACGCCGGTGGAGCTGTTGACGGCCGCTCCCTATCGGCTGGGTAAGGTGGATGTCAGCCCCGCGGGAGAGTTCACCGCCGTGGCGACGCGCCTTTCGGATGGTGCCCACGTGGTCCTGAGCATCAAGGAAGGCACCGTGGCCGTGAACGAGTTGCCCGCGTCACAGCCGGAGATCATCACGCTGGTGCGCATCCGCTGACGGGCGTCCCGGCTGCTCCTGAGCGCTCGCTTCGCGTGTTCATGGACAGCCCTTCCGGCGCCTCCTCTGGCTGGATCGAACCATCCTCATCTTCGACCAGGTGCTCACTCCGCGCCTGGGCGTCCACTCCGCCGTCGATGTGGCCGCCGAGCAGTTGCTCCAGCCCTCGCCCTTCGAGGGTGAGTGAGCATTGTTGACATCCGGGCGCTGGCCCCCAATAGAAGGGCCGACGCGGACGAGGTCAGGTAAGCCTCGGGGCCTCCGCGCACGAGGAGCGGCCCATGGGACAGCGACTGGGTGTGAACGTGGATCACGTGGCGACGCTGCGGCAGGCGAGGCGCACCACCTATCCGGATCCGGTGACGGCGGCGGCGCTGGCCGAACTCGCCGGAGCGCAGCAGATCACCATTCACCTGCGTGAGGACCGGCGCCACATCCAGGACCGCGATCTGCGCATCCTCCGCGAGACGTGCCAGACGCTGCTGAACCTGGAGATGGCCGCCACCGCGGAGATGGTGAAGATCGCCTACGAGTACAAGCCGGACGTGGTGACGCTGGTGCCCGAGCGGCGCGAGGAGCTCACCACCGAGGGCGGACTCGATGTGGCCGGCCAGCGCGAGTCGGTGGCGAAGATCATCAAGAACCTGAAGGACGGCGAGATCACCGTCTCGCTGTTCATCGATCCAGATTTGGATCAGATCCGCGCGGCGCACAAGGTGGATGCGGACCGGATCGAGCTCCACACCGGGCGCTACTGCGAGGCGCGCAACGAGCGCGAGCGCGGGCGCGAGCTGAGCCGCATCGTCGACGCCGCCAAGGCCGCCGCCAAGCTGGGCATGAGCGTCGCCGCGGGCCATGGGCTCAACTACGACAACGTGCAGCCGATCGCCCGCATCAAGGAGATCGACGAGCTGAACATCGGGCACGCGATCGTGGGCCGGGCCGTGCTGGTGGGCTTCGAGCGCGCCGTGCGTGAGATGCTGGAGCTGATGCGCAACCCGGGGTAGCGCGATGGCGATCGTCGGCCTGGGGATGGATATCTGCTCGGTGGAGCGCATCCAGCGCATCCTCCAGGGCCCGCGCGGCCAGCGCTTCCTGGAGCGCGTGTACACGGACGCCGAGCGCGCCCTGTGCAGCGAGCGGGCCGACTCCGCCAGCGCCTATGCCGCGCGCTTCGCCGCCAAGGAAGCGCTGGTGAAGGCGCTCGGGGCTCCGCCGGGCATCCGTTGGCGGGACATGGAGGTGGTGCGAGGCTCGGGCATGCCGCGCTTCGCGCTCTCCGGAGTGGCCCGAGAGGTGATGGAGCAGCGGCGCGTGGACGCGCTGCTGACGATGACCCATGACGCAGGGGTGGCCGCGGCCACCGTCATCCTGCAGGAGCGGCCTTGAATGCAGAGCGCCCTGACCGCCGCACAGATGCGCGAGGCCGAGCAGGCCGCCGAGACCCGGTTCGGAATGCCCTCGGCGCTGCTGATGGAGAACGCGGGCCGCGCGCTGGCGGAGGCGGCTCGGAGCGTGGCGGGGACGGGAGGACGCTTCGTCGTCGTCTGCGGGCCAGGGAACAATGGGGGTGATGGGTTGGTGGCGGCGCGGTTCCTGCGCGAGGGGGGAGCCCGGATCTCGGTGGCGGTGGTGGGGGACTCGGCTCGGATGACTCCCGAGGCCCGGCGCAACCTGCAGGCGCTCGAGGCCTATGGAGTCTCCACGCAGTCCCTGGATGCGATGCCCGAGCCGGGCGCCGGGGATGTGGTGGTGGACGCCATCTTTGGCACCGGGCTCAGCCGGGCGCCGGCCGGTCCCTTCGCGGAGGCCATCACCCGCATGGGCCATTGGCGCAGAGCCGGGGCGAAGATGGTGGCGGCGGATGTGCCCTCGGGGTTGCAGAGCGACACGGGCGAGGCGTTCTCGCCCTGTGTGGAGGCGGATGTCACGGTGTCCTTCGGCCTCCTCAAGCGCGGGCAGATTCTGGAGCCGGGGGCCTCCTTGTGTGGCGAGCTGCGGCGCGTGGACATTGGCATGAGCGCCGCGGCCTCCCGGTCGCTCACCGGGCCGGTGCTGCGGCTCGTGGAAGAGGCTGATGCTCGGGAAGCCCTGCCTCCTCGCCGTGCGGATACCCACAAGGGCACTTACGGCCATGTCGTCGTGGTGGCTGGGAGCCGAGGGAAGTCGGGTGCAGCGGCGCTCGTGGCTCGGGCGGCACTTCGCTCCGGGGCAGGGCTGGTCTCCGTGGCTACTCGCGCCGATCTGGTGGATGCCGTGCTCGCCCACGCTCCCGAGATCATGGGAGTTCCGCTGGAGGGCTCGGGGCCGCTGGGCCTTGCGGATCTGGAGTCCCTGGTGGCTGCGGCCGATGGGAAGGATGCGCTCGTCATGGGGCCGGGCATTCCTCGGGGGCCCGAGACCGGGGCGCTCATTGGAGAGCTGCTCTCTCGGGTGGAGATCCCCGCGGTGCTCGATGCGGATGCTCTCAACGCCGTAGCGGCGGATCTCAGCGTCCTGCGCAAGGCGAAGGGGCCGGTCGTGCTCACGCCTCACCCGGGCGAGATGGCACGCCTCACCGGACGCTCCACCAAGGAGGTTCAGGCCCATCGCCTGGACGTGGCCCAGCAGCTCGCCACCGGGTTGAAGGTGACGGTCGTCCTCAAAGGAGCGCGGACGCTCATCGCGAGCGCGGACGGCGAGCTCTACGTCAACTCCACCGGCAACCCGGGCATGGCCACCGGTGGCTCGGGAGACGTGCTCTCCGGCATCTGCGGAGCGTTCCTCGGGCAGGGGCTGCGAGTGCCGGATGCCATCTGGGCTGCCGTCTACGCTCACGGGCTGGCGGGAGATCTCGCGGCACAGAAGCGAGGGAAGGTGGGGCTCATCGCGGGAGACATCATCAAGGGGCTCTGCGACGTGTGGATCCGGTGGGGCCGGTGAGCACGCCCACACTGACGCGCACCGTGCGCTCGGAGTCTCCGGAGGAGACACACCGCCTCGGCGTGAGGCTGGGCGAGCTGCTCCAGCCTGGAGACTTCGTCGGGCTCATCGGAGACCTGGGCGCGGGCAAGACGCACCTGGTGCGCGGCGTGGCCCAGGGCGCCCAGGTGGCTCGCTCCGAGGTGGCCAGCCCCACGTTCGCCATCGTCTACCCGTATCGCGGACGCATCCCGCTGTACCACGCGGACCTCTACCGCATCGCGGACTATGACGAGCTGTACGCCACCGGCTTCCTGGATCTGATCGGCGGCGACGGCGCCGTGCTGGTGGAGTGGTTGGACCGAGTCCCCGAAGCGGCGCCGCGCGAGTACCTGCGCCTCACCCTGCGCCCCGTGGGAGACGAGGCGCGCGAACTCCAAGCCGACGCGTTCGGGAGTAGGGCCTCAGCGCTGCTCGGCGCGTGGCTGCGGTGAGGACCTCGGAGGCTCGGCCACCATGGCGAAGTCCGCGAGGCGCCAGCGGTGCAGCACGAGCCGGCCGTCCACGCCGATGATCTCTTCCTCGGAGACCTCATTCCAGGCGGTGTGGTTGCCGCACAGCACCTCGCTGGCGATGAGGAGCTGATCCAGCTGCGTGCCGTGCCGGATCGTCTCCGCCGACGTGCACGACGCCGAGCGGCGGCCGTCCGACAGGAACAGCGTCCGGTTGCGGCGCGTGGCCACCATCACCTCGCCATTGGTGACGAGGAAGTTCATGGCCGAGCGATCCTTGGGATCCGCGCCGGGCACATCCGTGATGGAGGCCACCAACTCCATGGTCTCCGCCAGCGAGCGGGCCACGTCCTCCACGCTCACCGCGCCCTCCAGCGCGCCGCGAGCCCCCAGCCGCGTGAGGAAGATGTGGAAGCAGCGCTCCGTGTCCGTCGTGCCGCGGATGTTCGAGCGCAGGTCCGGACGGATGTGCGCTTCCACGGCCGCTCGGTGCTGGTCGAAGTCCTTGAGCGTGCCGTTGTGCACGAAGGACCAGCGGCCATACAGGAAGGGATGCGAGTTGCGCAGCTCGACGGAGCCCACGGAGGCCTGCCGCACGTGCGCCACCACGGTATGGGACGACACCAGGCTGCTCAGGCGGTGGAAGTCCGGATCGCTGTGGGCCGGGCCCACGCCGTGGGCCACCGTGGGGCGCTGCTCGATTCCGTAGGCCGCGATGCCCCAACCGTCCTTGTGCTCGCGCGACTGGATGACGAGCGAGTTCTTCTGGGTCACCAGAGCAGGGTGGACGGCGGCGGGAATCGAAGAGCGGAAACCAAAGAGGCGGCACATAGCGTTCGAGTGACGGAATGATAACGGGGTTGGTTCCGGTGAAAAATCCTGTCGTTGGAACCCGTGTTCACTGTCCAGAGGTACTAAACCCCTCTCTTATTCACAGTGCGACACGCCGTCACGAATGACAACGCGCCCGCCCTTCAACACGGTGCGCGCATGGTTCACTCCTAGGTGGTAGGGCAAGTGCCGATAGTTGGAGCACGAAAAGATCACGACATCGGCCACGTCGCCCACGGCGAGCCGCCCGTGTGAGGGCAGGCCCAGGGCGAGAGCGGCGCCTCGGGTGGTTGCCCAGTACACCTCCGCCGCCGTCAGCCCGTTCTCCAGGCAGGCGAGCCCCATGGCCAGCGGAAGGTTCTCGCTCATGGCAGATCCAGGGTTGAGGTTGGTGCCCAGGGCAATGTTGATGCCCGCGTCGCGCAGCTTGCGGCCGGGCGCATAGGGGCGCATGCGCAGGAAGAGGGTGGAGGTGGGTACCAGCACCGCGGTGACGTCCGAGGCCGCCAGCGCGCGGATGCCCACCTCGCTCACGTGCTCCAGGTGGTCCACGGTGGCGGCGCCCAGCTCTACCGCCAGCTCCGCGCCTCCTCCCGAGGTGAGCTGATCTCCGTGCAGCCGAGGCCGCAGCCCCAGCGCCCTCGCGGCGGTGAGGAGCCGGCGGGCCTCGTCCGGGGTGAAGGCGCTCTGCTCCACGAAGATGTCGCAGAACCGGGCCAGCCCCTCGCGCGCCACGGCGGGGAGGATCTCCTCCCTGCACAGGTCCACGTACGCCTCACGGCGGCCCTTGAACTCCTCGGGCACCGCGTGGGCGCACAGCAGCGTGGGCACCAGCTCCACGGGCGTGAGGCCCATCAGCCTTCGCACCACGCGCAGCATCTTCAGCTCGTTCTCCACGTCCAGCCCGTAGCCGCTCTTCACCTCGGCCGTCGTCACGCCGTGCTGGAGCAGGCGCTGGAGGCGGGGCAGGGCGAGCCGTATCAGCTCCTCCTCGCTCGCGGCCCGGGTGGCGCGCACCGTGCTGACGATGCCGCCGCCCGCCTGGGCGATCTCCAGGTACGTGGCGCCCTGGCAGCGCAGATCAAACTCGGTGGAGCGCTCACCGGCGAAGACCAGGTGCGTGTGGGGATCCACGAAGCCAGGGCCCACCATGCGTCCCTCGGCGTCCAGCACCTCGGTGCTTGGGCCTACCGCGCCGGGTGGCAGCTCCGCCTCCTGCCCCACCCAGGCCACTCTGCCACCGCGCACGCCCACGCTGGCGCGCGGGTGGGGCGTGAGGGCCTTCTCGGCGGGCTCTCGGTGCGTGCCCTCGACGGTGAGCACCTCGGAGGTGTTGCGGATGATCAGCTCGAATGGCTCCATGACTCAGCGCCTCCACCGCGCTCCGCTCATACCGTGACGCCGGGGATCTTCACGCCTCGCTTCTGCGCCACCTCGACGGCCTCCGGGTAGCCGGCGTCCACGTGCCGCAGCACGCCCATGCCCGGATCCGAGGTGAGCACGCGCTCGATGCGCCGCGCCGCCTCCGGGGTGCCGTCCGCCACGATGACCTGGCCGGCATGCAGCGAGTAGCCCATGCCCACGCCGCCGCCGTGGTGGAAGGACACCCACGAGGCGCCGTTCACCGCGTTCACCAGCGCGTTGAGGATGGGCCAGTCCGCCACCGCGTCCGAGCCGTCCTTCATCGCCTCTGTCTCGCGGTTGGGCGAGGCCACCGAGCCGCAGTCCAGGTGATCGCGCCCGATGACGATGGGCGCCTTCACCTCGCCCTTGCGCACCAGCTCGTTGAAGGCCAGCCCCGCCTTCGCGCGCTCGCCATAGCCCAGCCAGCAGATGCGCGCCGGCAGGCCCTGGAAGGCCACGCGCTGCTGCGCCATGGTGATCCACCGCCGCAGCGACGCCTTCTCCGGGAACAGCTCCAGCACCGCCCTGTCCGTGCGGCGGATGTCCTCCGGATCCCCCGAGAGCGCCACCCAGCGGAAGGGCCCCAGCCCCTCGCAGAACATGGGGCGGATGTACGCGGGCACGAAGCCCGGGAACTCGAAGGCGTGCTCCTGGCCTCCCAGCTGCGCCTGCCCGCGCAGGTTGTTGCCGTAGTCGAACACGTGGCTGCCCGCGCGCTGGAAGTCCAGCATCGCCTGCACGTGGATGGCCATCGTCGCCCGCGCCCGGCGCACGTACTCCTCGGGATCTCTCCGGCGCAGCTCCGCGGCGGCCTCCAGTGTCAGGTCCGCGGGGATGTAGCCATTGAGCGGATCGTGCGCGCTCGTCTGGTCCGTCACCAGGTCCGGTTTGATCCCGCGCCGGTACAGCTCGCGGAACACCGTGGCCGCGTTGCCAATGACGCCGATCGAGCGGCCCTCGCGCTTCTTCTGCGCGTCCTTCGCCATCGCCAGGGCCTCGTCCAGATCCTTCGCGACGACATCCAGGTAGCGCGTCTCCACGCGGCGCTGGGCGCGGTGCGGATCGATCTCCACTCCCAGGAACACCGCGTTGTTCATCGTAGCCGCCAGCGGCTGCGCGCCCCCCATGCCGCCCAGGCCGCCCGAGAGCACCAGCCGCCCGGACAGATCCTCCGAGCCGAAGTGCGTGCGGCCCGCCTGCGCGAACGTCTCGAAGGTGCCCTGAAGGATCCCCTGTGTGCCGATGTAGATCCACGAGCCGGCCGTCATCTGGCCGTACATCATCAACCCCTTCTTCTCCAGCTCGTGGAAGTGCTCCCAGGTGGCCCAGCGGCCCACGAGGTTGGAGTTGGCCAGCAGCACGCGCGGCGCATCCGGGTGGGTGCGGAGAATCCCCACCGGCTTGCCCGACTGGACGAGCAGTGTCTCCTCGTCTGAGAGATCTTTAAGGCTGGCGACGATGCGATCGAACGAGGGCCAGTCCCGAGCGGCCTTGCCAGTGCCACCGTAGACGACGAGATCCTCGGGGCGTTCTGCCACGTCGGGATCCAGGTTGTTCATCAGCATCCGGAGCGCGGCCTCTTGGACCCAGCCCTTGCAGGTGCGGCTGGGGCCTCGGGGGGCGCGAATGACTCGGGGCATGGGAGGACTCCGTGGGTCGGTGGTAACTTGCGGGGCGGGCAGACTAACCGAACTCCGGGAACCCGAGACGTGGAAGGTACGTCCTGGATGAGGAGTGTGTCCTTCGGAGGCCTTCCATGTCCTGGTTCCAGAACCTGAAGATCTTGTCGAAGCTCTCCATTGGGTTCGGCTGTCTGCTGCTCATCACTGCCAGCCTGGGGCTGTACGCGCTCAACGAGTTCACGAGCCTGCTGCATGCGGTGAACGAGCAGGGAGACACCGCCCTGCCCAGCATCCAGTACCTCGTCGCGGTGCAGCGCCAGGTGGCGGCCTTGCGGTTGGCCGAGCTGAGCTCCCTTCCCACGAGCAATGCGCAGGAGCTGGCGCGCCTCGAGAGCGAGAGCTCCTCGCTGCTCTCGGGGATCGATCACGAGCTGGCGGCGTTCGAGTCGCTCGGCACCGTCGAGTCCGAGCGCAACGCGCTGGCGGCGTTCCGGGGGCTATGGAAGGAGTACCTGGTCGAGCATGACCAGGCGGTCGAGCTGATGCGGCAGAACCGGGGCAATGAAGCCCAGGCGCTCGTGCGCGCGCGGGCCACGAGGCTCTTCGATGCTCTCGTGGATCGGCTCCAGGAGTTGATGAACATCAACTTCCAGCAGGGGCGGGAGGCGGACCAGCAGGCGGACCTCTCCTACGCGGACTCCCGGCGAGGGGTGGCGCTGTGGCTGGCGGTCAGCCTCCTGCTCGGAGCAGTTCTGTGTGTGCTCATCGCCCGGGGCATCTCCCGGCCCCTGGCGGAGGCGGTGAAGGCCGCGGATCGCATCGCCCAGGGGGATCTCTCGGCTCACATCGAAGCAACGGCAGAGGACGAGACAGGCCTGCTGCTGAAGGCGATGCAAGGAATGACGGAGAGGTTGGCGCGAGTGCTCAGTGAGGTGAGGGATGGAGCGGTGGCGCTGACGTCAGCGGCCAATCAGGTATCGGCCTCGTCGCAGAGCCTGTCGCAGGGAACCAGCGAGCAGGCCAGCAGCGTGGAGGAGACGACGGCGAGCTTGGAGGAGATGAGCGCGACGATTGAGCAGACCAGCCAGAACAGCCGGCAGATGGAGCAGATGGCGGTGCAGGGAGCCGAGCACGCCAGCAAGAGCGGGCAGGCGGTGAAGGAGACGGTGGAGGCGATGGAGGTGATAGCGGGGAAGATCAGTGTGGTGGAGGAGATC
>NZ_JBJMQP010000219.1:0-6591 GCF_045802625.1 Hyalangium sp.
CAATGGGGCCGCGCTCTGTGCTCCCTGTGACACCTCCCGCGTCTGTGGCCCGAGCTGCTCTCCCTGCGGCCAGAGCACTCCCAACTGCGTCAACGTCAACGGCACCTATGCCTGCGTCGAATGCACCGACGACGCCCAGTGCGGCGGCCGTCGCTGTGATCTCACCACCCACGCCTGCACCGGCTGCCTCGATGACAGGGCCTGCCCCAGCGGAGAGGTCTGCGACAAGCTCAACTACACCTGCGTCGAGTGCAACCGCGACGAGGACTGTCCTCCCGACGAGGTCTGCGCCCCCGAGATCAAAGAGTGCAAGGAGTGCAACGACAACTCCGAGTGCGAGCGCGGCAAGAGCTGCTCTGATCACCAGTGCGTCACCTGCTCCACCAACGACAGCTGCGCGGGCAACTCCTGCAACTGCTGCCCCTCGGGAACCCAGTGCGCCGCGCCCACCCCCGGCGCCTCGCCCTCCTGCGTCGAGTGCACCACCGACAGCCAGTGCGCCGACGGCAAGAAGTGCGACGCCCTCAATGGCCGCTGCGTGGATGCCATCCCCGACTGCAACACCGCCGATCGCTGCGGCTCCGAGTGCGTGAAGTGCCCCACCGAGCGCCCCTACTGCCTCGACGGCCAGGTCTGCGTCGCCTGCCGCACCGACCTCGAATGCGCCAGCGGCCAGTTCTGCCTCAGCGGCGAGTGCTCCGCCTGCACCACGGACCGTCACTGCGGCGCTCGCTGCGGAGCCTGTGAGAAGGCCACTCCCTTCTGTGCCACCGATGGCACCACCGCGGGCAGCTCCTGCGTGGCCTGCCGCAACGACTCCGACTGTCCCGGCGGCCAGTGCGATTCCAAGACCTTCACCTGCGTGAACACCCCTGCCTGCGAGGAGAACTGCGCCGAGCAGGGCAAGGTCTGCAACGGCTCCTCGTGCGTCGAGTGCTTCGCCGACGCGCACTGCCCCTGCGGCGGCTCGTGCGACGTGAGCAGCGGCACCTGCACCACCCATTGTGACGACAGCGGCGACTGCCTGGGCGTCCAGTACTGCTCCACCACCACCCAGGAGTGTGAGCGGGGCCGCCGCAAGCCCGGCACCTCGCCCCAAGGCGGCTCGTTCTGCTGCGAGACGAGCACCACCGATCTCACCTCCACCGGCACCGGCGCCTTCCTCGCCATGATGCTGGTAGGGCTCCTCTTCCTCTACTCTCGCCGGGCCTTATGAAGCATCCGCTCCTGACGGCCCTCGCCCTGGCGCTGGGCCTTGCTTCCACCTCCGCCACGGCGCAGGACGCTCGCTTCGACGTCCAGCTCTTCCGTCCGTCCGGAGCGCCTCAAGACTTGGTAATGGTGGGCCAGTCCCGGCCCCTCTCGCACCTGTCCGCCTCCGGCGGCTTCTACCTCAACTTCTCGGTGGATCCGCTGGTGCTCGTGAACAAGGGGGGTGACTCCTCCAACAAGGCCCTCAGCATCGTGGGCAACCGGCTCCAGCTCGATGCCATGGCCACCGTGGGCCTCCTGGACTGGGCGGAGCTGGGCGTGGACATGCCGCTGGTGCTCGCTCAGGGCGGAGACAACCTGGAGGCCATCGGCACCGAAGGCCCCATCCAGGGCTATGTGCTCGGGGACCTGCGCCTCACCGGCAAGGTCGCCATCCCCGGGCTGCGGCGCCGCGCCGAGGACTCGGGTCTGGGCGCCGCCCTCACCCTGGGCCTCAGCCTTCCCACTGGAGACCAGAACGCGTTCGCCAGCGATGGGGCGCTCACCTATACGCCCGGCCTCATCGTGGACTACCGCTTCTCCAGCGGCATCCTGCTGGCCGGCTCCGTGGCGCTGTGGAACCGCCCGGACCGCATCTTCAACGGCGTGGAGGTCGGCGACATGGCGCCCTTCGGGCTCGCCACCGAGGTCCCCATCCTCCGCGGGCGGGGCATCACCGCCGTGGGCATGCTCAACGGCGCCGTGGGGCTGGACAAGCTGCCGACCCAGCCTCGCGACATCCCCGCCGAGCTGCTCTTCGGGCTGCGCTGGTACAGCTCCACCGGCCTCACCTTCACCGTCGGCGGTGGCGGCGGGTGCGGGTGCTCGCTGCAGGCGCCCACGCTGCGCTTCTTCAGCTCCGTCATCTGGGTGCCCGCGAAGACGGCCGAGTGGGAGGCGCTCGAGAAGTTCAAGCAGCCTCCCGAGCCGCCCCCGCCACCCGCGCCCGACACGGACGGAGACGGCGTCACCGACGACAAGGACGTGTGCCCGAAGGAGCCCGGTCTGGCAGACCGTGGCGGCTGCCCCATCCGTGACGCCGATGGCGATGGCGTCGAGGACAGCATCGATCGCTGCCCGCAGATCGCCGCCGGCCCTGGTGGCAAGAACGGCTGCCCGATGGCTCGCATCCAGGGCAACAAGATCCTCATCCTCGAGCCGGTGAACTTCGCCACCGACCAGGACGTCATCCTCTCCGAGTCCTTCCCGGTCCTGGAGGAGGTGTCCCAGGTGCTGAAGACGCACCCGGAGATCCAGCGCATCCTGATCGAGGGCCACACCGACTCGCGGGCCGGTGAGGCGTACAACCTCGATCTGTCGAAGCGCCGCGCGGCCAGCGTGCGCTCGTACCTGCAGGAGAGTGGAGTGCAGCCCGAGCGCCTGTGCTCGCAGGGCTTCGGCCAGAGCCGCCCGGTGGCTGAGAACGACACGGAAGAGGGCATGGCTCGCAACCGGCGCGTCGAGTTCACCATCCTCCCGCCGCAAGCCGAGGGCGAGCCGCGCTGCCCAGGAGAGCCCGTGGAGAAGCTCCCCAAGAAGAAGGGAGCCAAGAAGCCGAGCTCGACGGAGCCAGCCTCCCCGAAGCCGGCTCAGGGCCACAAGTAGCGCTGCCTCACGCCTCGGCGCTCCACTCGAGCAGGGGCCCGCGGTGGGCGCGGGCTCCGGGTCCCAGCGCTACCGGTGGCACGTAGAGCCCCAGCGGCTCTCGCGCCCACCACTCCCCCGTGCGCCGCCGGGTCTCGAGGTCCGTCATCCGGTAGTCGTACAAAATGGCTCGCACGTAGCGCGGCGGGCGCTCTGGGAAGGGGTTCTCCTCGAAGAGCGCGAGCACCTCGGCAGCGCCCTCCATGAGCCGCACGAGCAGTGACAAGAACCAGCTCGGCGGCGAGCCCAGCGCGGCGAACCACATCTGCCAGTCCAGACGCGGCTGGTGGGGTGCCACCTGCCTGGGGGGCCTGTCCGGCCGAGACACCTTGTAGCGGAACACGTACTCGCGCCAGTGCTCACCGTCATCCGAGCCCTCGATGGAGATCTCCGGCCGGCGCACCGTCATCACGCTGAAGAGGCCATAGGGATTCACCGAGCGGAAGGGACGCACCCATGTGGCCGGGCGTTCAAGGATGCGCAGCTTGTCGCGCGTGAGCTCGAAGCGGGACAACAGCTCCTTCGCTCCGAGCGCCAGGAGAGGCGCGGCGGCCACGGTCTCGATCAGGGTTCTCCACAGTGGCCGGGGCCTCGCCGGCTCCGCGGGCACCATGGGCAGCACGCGCGAGAGGGCCTCATCGTCCAGCAGCCACAGGCTCAGCACGATGGACTGCACGTTGAAGAAGCCGTAGTTGCCCGTGGCGATGATGGCCGCTTGCAGCACGTTGAAGAGCACGAAGGCGAGCTGCCGCGGGCGCCTCGGGGCGAAGACCAGGAACGGCACGGCCGTCTCCAGCACCAGCGCCGCGGCCGTGGACAGCTTCTGCACTCGCAACGGGAGGTGGTGGGCATACCAACCTCCCTGGTTGGGAATCGGCTCTGTCTCGTAGTAGTGGCGCAGCGCGGTCAGGCCGCGCCAGGTGCGATCGCCGGACTGGAGCTTGCTCACTCCAGAGCCCAGGTAGAGCCGGAAGGTGAGCAGGCGGAAGAGCGCCACCTCCACCCCGGAGGGAGACTCGCGTCCCGGCCCTGGGCGCAGCCCCGGCGGTGAAGCCAGCACCGAGAGCAGCCCCATCTCCAGCAGCAGCACGTCCCACTGGAAGGAGAGGAACTCCCGGCCCGCCGACGCATAGGAGAGGTACAAGCCCCAGAGCAGCGCCGTGGTGATTCGGGGAGCCACGTTGAGCAGCAACGCCAGCGACAGGAGCTGTCCGGCACGGCACCCTCTCACCAGCGCCTTGTCGGACGCGCCCAGCCAGAACACCGAAGGAATGAGGCGGAAGCGCTCTCGCCCCAGGTCCCGCAGCCGCTCCGAGCCCACCAGCTCATGCATCGGGCTGATGCCACGCGAGCCGTAGAGCCCCAGTACCTGGCTGCCCAGGGAGGTGAACGCGATGAAGAAGGTGCCCCCCAGCAACCGCTGGAACAGCCATCGCACCATGCGGTGCTGGGGAGGCCCTACGTACCTCACAGCGCGCTGGGCCTCTTTGCTAGGGACGCCAGCGAGCCAGCGTACCCAGTGCCCGGCTGGCAGGAAGCGGACTCGGCCGTGGAAGCGAGTCGGGCTCCATCTCATGTCTCTCCCCCGGTTGATCCCAAAGAAGATGGGAAGCCCTGGCGCTCCTGCCCTCTCCCCGGAACAGGCTTGCTCGTCCGGGGGGCGAGGGGGACAGCAAGTCTCCAGCCAGACCTTGCACGAAGGTGCCTAGCTTTCGCGCATGAGTGAGCCGAAGGCGAAAGCGAAGCACCTCGTGGAAGTAGTCCCTGGCGTCTACAACTGGCACGTCCGGGACGAGCGCATCGGCGCACGCAGCGACGCCTACGCCGTGGCCGATCGGGATGGGGCCGTGGTGCTGATTGATCCGCTCCCCATCGACGAGAAGCTGCTGCGCCCGCTCGGCAGCATCTCGGCCATCGTCCTCACCGCGGGCAACCACCAGCGCTCGGCCTGGCACTTCCGCAAGCTCTTCAACATCCCCATCTGGGCGCCCGAGAATGCTCACGGCCTCGAGGACACTCCGGACAACTTCTACACCAGCGGTGACTCGCTCCCTGGTGGACTGAGCGCCCTGCACACGCCCGGTCCCGCCGAGGTCATGTACACGCTCTGGCTGCAGCAGCACCCCAGAGGCATCGTCTTCGTCTCGGACCTGCTCACCCACGAGGGCCGCGGCCGGCCCGAGTTCGTCCCGGGCGAGTACCAGGATGATCCTCAACGCACGCGCCTGAGCGTCCAGCGCATCCTCGATCATCTGCCCGTGGATACCGTCTGCTTCGCCCACGGCGAGCCCATCGTGGGCGCCGGCAAGGCAGCGCTGCGGCTCGCGCTGGAGTTCGACAGGGAAGGCCCCTCCGCTGGCGCGCCGTAGAGGCTCCGCGAGCCCCTCCAAGGGAGGTAGGCTCTGGAGCCATGAAGAAACTCAGCTCCTACTACGGGGATACGCAGGCTCCTCCCGCTCCCACGGATGATCTCATCGTCCGGCCCGACATCCTCCGAGCGACCTTCCAGGTGCAGTTGCTGGGAGCGTTCGCCTCGCAGGAGGCGCTGGCCCGTCTGCAGCAGGAGTCCGAGCAGCTCCGTCGCAAGCTCCGTGAGGCCACCAGCGCCGAGGTGACCCTGAAGATGACGGGAGTGCTGCTCTCCGCCGCTCCCATGAAGAGGCTGCGGATTCCCGAGGACGATGATGAAGCGCGCACGGGCGTGGCGGGAACGCTGGAGTTCGCCCTGCCCACGTCGCTGGACTTCTGGGCTCGCAGCGCACGGATGGCGGCGCTCGGGCGCACGCTGAACGAGCTCTCGGCGGATGAACGCAAGGTGCGAGGCCAGCCAGCCTACAGCTTCACCCCTCCCACCGCGCTCGTCGCCGAGCCCGAGCAGCACCGGGCCGAGCTGCTCCGCCGCTTCGTCTCGCGAGTGCAGGAGTTCAGCGCCGTGGCCAGCACCGCGGAGGCTCCCCTGCGCGTGGTGGACTGCACCGCCCCCGGGCCCGTGATCCAGACTCCCATCTCCATCGAGTCCGTAGGCCTCTCGCTGCTGTTCAGCTACCGGCTCGACGCGCCTCACTGAGCCGCGCTCACGGTGTTGGGACCATCCCCTCGGGTAGGGGCCCTTCGTGCACCAGGATGCGCCCTGCCTCCACTCCCGGCGGGACGATGTGCAGCGCTTCTCCTTCCTCCGCGCGCCGAAGCAAATCCGTCAGTGCGGCCGTGTCGTCCACGGCGATCCGGCGCGTGGGCGGCAGGTGAAGCTGGCGCTCCATGGCCGTGACCTGGCGCACCTCGTCCATGAGCTCCGTCTCGTAGAGGAAGCTCCGGTCCGCGTACTCATGGTCTCCTGGCACGCTCCCCACCAGCCGCAGGGGCCCCAGGCGCGTGTGGACGCGCATGCTTGGGTTGTTCCACTGCGCCACCCCTCGCATGCGCCTGGCGCGCAACATCCTCAACGTCAGCATCTTCACCCACGAGCCCGCACGGATGCCGCGCACGAAGCTCATCAGCGAGACTCCGATGAAGAGGCCCGGCACCACCGAGGGCGCCGCGTAGTAGGCCGCGCCGATCGCCATGGCCTCGCCCGCCAGCTTCAGCCTCTCGCGTGCCTGGTCATCGAGCATCCGCGCCGGACACCGCAACAGGCCGATGGCTCCCGGCAACAGGTAGAGATCCGACAGCACCCAGCTCGGCACACCGATCGACTGG
>NZ_JBJMQP010000020.1:0-1535 GCF_045802625.1 Hyalangium sp.
CAGGCTCCCGAAGCGCCGGCCCACCGCGAAGAAGGCCTCCGCCTCGCCGCCGTCGGACTGGAAGCCCACCTGCTTGTAGCGCAGGCCCGCCGAGGCGTTCACCCCATGCTCGCTCTGGCGCAGGAACTGGTACTTGGCCTGGCCGCTCGGGGTGAACCCGTGCGTGGTGTTGCGCAGCTCCGCGCCCGCGCGCAGCGACAGGCCCCGGGTCAGCACCACCTCCACCTGCTGGGACACACCGTAGCCCTGCGCCGAATCACTCGAGGTGGCCTGCCCTCGCGTCTCCGCGCGGATCTCCGTGGGCGGAGTGGCCGCGCTCTCCGAGAGCGAGAAGAAGCGGTCCATGCTGTTCAGCCGCTCCTCGAAGGAAGGGGCCTCCGCGAAGGCTCCGGGCGCTGCCAGCAGGCCCATCGCCACGAACAGGGAAGTGATTTTCATGAAATGGTACTATGCCGATTTTGTTGAAATTTCCCATTTTCTTTTACTATAAGGTAATTCATACTGAACCGGAATTGCAGTCCCCCGCGGTGAGGGCGCCGCGCCCTCAGGAGTCACGGATGCGTATCCCCCGAAGCTGGAAGAAGTTGATGGCCGCAACGTTCGTGCTGGCCATGGCCCCTGGTCTTGCGTTCGCCGAGCGGGATCTCGACCGCGACCGCGGTGAGAGCGGTGTGGACAGCGACGACGCCACCGCCCGTCGAGAGGCGATGGACGCCTTCTACAACGACACCTACGGCAAGACGTCCAAAGCGAAGGCCAAGCGCGGTGGCCCCTGGTCCCCCACGTTCCAGAAGTTCATGAACCAGGCGGCGGCCCAGGAGCGCGCCAAGTACGGCTACATGCTGCCGGGCATCTCCACGACGATCACCGCGTCCAGCAACCCCGCGGCCACCATCGCGGCCACGGGCACCACCTGGGTGAACATCGGCCCCACCAAGGCGGACTACATCCAGAACGGCAGCACCACGCTGAACAAGACGGACACGGGCCGCGCCAACACCATCATCGTCGACCCGAACAACGCCAATACCATCTACGTGGCCTTCTCGGGCGGCGGCGTGTGGAAGTCGCTCGACGGCGGCACCACGTGGACGCCGAAGACCGAGACGCTGGGCAGCCTGTCCGTGGGCTCGCTGGCGATGGACCCCAACAACAGCAGCGTGCTGTACCTGGGCCTGGGAGATCCGTTCGACGGCACGGGCATTGGCCTGGTGAAGTCCATGGACGGCGGCGACACCTGGTTCAACCCGGTGTACCTGGGTGACTCCACCTCCATCACCGACATCGCCGTGGCGCGCGACAACAGCAACATCGTCCTGGCCACCACGAACAAGGGCCTGTTCCGCTCGGTGGACGCGGGCGCCACCTGGTCCGCCATCAGCCTGGCCACCGGCTACACCGAGGCCCCCTCGGCGTGGTCCATCGCCTGGACGGGCGGCACCAGCTACGTCGCCTCCCTGGAGGCCGAGCCCTCCTTCACCAGCGGCAACACCGAGGGGCAGATCTGGCGGACGGCGGACGACGGGGCCACCTGG
>NZ_JBJMQP010000220.1:0-2542 GCF_045802625.1 Hyalangium sp.
GAGCCACATGATCCGGTACGAGAGGGTTACGGGACGAGCTGAACAGCCGGAGGCGGCACACCAGGCGCTCTTCGGGAGAGTACGTACCACCCTCCGCCCGTGAATGCTTGCTCGGGGAGGGCAGGCGGGCAGACTGGAGTCGTTACAGAGCGGGGTGGGCGGGCCTCTGGCACGCTCCGTCTCGGACGGAGTGGCCCCGGCCCCCCACCTGTTGTAAGAGGCAGGTGCCGGAGCGGCCCGGGTGAACGCCGGCCACCGCAGGAATGGGTGGCGGGAGGAAAGTCCGAGCTCCAGAGGGCAGGGTGCTGGCTAACGGCCAGTCGAGGTGACTCGCAGGACAGTGCCACAGAAAACAAACCGCCCGTTCCGAAAGGGGTGGGGACAAAACTCGGCTTACAGGGCCGCTCCGGTTTTTTCCCTCCCGTCAAGCCCTCACTCTCCTTTTCCCTTGATTTGACCAATCCAAGACACAAAGGATGCGCGCTTCACTCTGACTGAGAGCCCTCTCTTGAAACACTGAGGTGGACCCCGTTTTCTGGACCACCCCGAGATTTGCATTTTCGGGCAGCTTCGATGTGAAAGGAGCTGCCGATGGGAAAGAGAAGCCTGAAGAAGTACGACGCCGCGTTCAAGGCGCGGGTGGCTGTTGCCGCACTCCAGGAGAGCGAGACACTGGCCCAGGTAGGACGCCGGTTCGGAGTGCACCCGGTGTTAGTGGGGCAGTGGAAGAAGCAGTTGCTGGAGAAGGCCGCGGTGGCCTTCAAGCGCGAGGAGTCGGACGACTCCGAGCGGCGGCAGGATGAGCTGCTGAGGAAAATAGGAGAGCTGACGGTGGAGCGAGATTTTTTAGCTCGTGGGCTGCGGCGCTCCCAGTGACGGACAAGAGGGAGTTGGTGCAGCCCGGCCATGCGGAGGTCTCCACGCGTCGGCAGTGCGAGTTGGTGGGGCTGGCGCGCTCGAGCTGGTACTACGAGCCGCTGGAGGTGAGCGCTGAGGAGCTGGCACTCATGCGGCGCATCGACGCGCTGTACACGCAGCGGCCCTTCTACGGCAGCCGCAAGCTCACCTTCTGCCTGAAGGCAGAGGGACACGAGGTCAACCGCAAGCGGGTGCAGCGGCTGATGCGGTTGATGGGGCTGGAGGCGCTGGTGCCCGGCCCCCATACCAGCCGACCCCATCCGCAGCACCCCATCTACCCCTATCTGCTGCGAGGGGTGAAGGTGCTCCAGCCCGATCAGGTCTGGGCGGCCGACATCACCTACATCCCGCTGGAGAAAGGCTGGGCATACTTGGTTGCGGTCATGGACTGGTACTCGCGAGCGGTGCTGTCCTGGAGGCTGTCGAACACGATGACCGTGGACTTCTGCGTCCAGACGCTGGAGGAAGCCCTGAGCCACCACGGACCTCCTGCCATCTTCAACACGGACCAAGGAGCCCAATTCACCAGCCCGGATTTCACCGGCGTGCTGAAGGCTGCGCAGGTGCGCATCAGCATGGACGGCAAAGGCCGAGCCCTGGACAACGTGTTCGTCGAGCGGCTGTGGCGCTCGCTCAAGTACGAGGACGTGTACCTCAAGGCCTACGGGGAGCTGACGGCGGCGCGGGCGGGCATCGGCTCCTGGTTCCGGTTCTACAACCGGCAGCGCCCTCACCAGGCGCTCGACAACCATACGCCCTGGGCCCGGTATCGGGGGCTGGAGCCACTCCGAAACGTGGCTGCATGAACCCACGTGCGCAGGTGGCCTCCGCTCCGCTTCGCTGCGCTCCGGCGGACGACCAACTGACACCACAGCTCAGAACATTGACGACGTGACGAGCTGATCAACACTCCTGCTGCTGCCTGGGATGCAAATCTCCGGGGCCTCAAAATGGTCCAGCCATTGGGGTCCACCTCCCCGGGGTGGCGCCTGCATCTCGGGACCAAATCCGGTTTTGGGGACCCCAAAAGGACCAAACCAGAGACGGAAACAACATGAGCAAGACGTTGCTCTGCAAGTGGAAGCGTATAACGCTCGTCCACGAAGCCACTCATGAGTGCAGCATCTTGAAGATTAGAGACAAGAACGCATAGGCGGAATAGAGGCCATGCGGTTTTCGTCGATTCAATAGTCTCTTCGTTTTCCATGGCGCGATGATGCAAAAACCGATCTGGACAGCCACTTCGAAGTAATTATACTGCCATCGTGGCCGCCCAAACGGCTGCCACGCTATGCCGCAAATTGCGGTCGAATACCTGTTAGACGGCCAGGCGTTTCTATGACACGGGTGCATGCGTGCAGGATTTTGAGATCATCGGTGAGATCACCGACATCAAGACGATCGCTGTTGGTCGACGCATCCATGCGCCCTCAACCTGAAACTTCGCGAAGAGAAAGTCCCAGAACAATCCCGAACTAGAACACTTAAGCCAGGGAAGGTAATTCCGTTCAGGGGGTAGTCCGGAGCGCCAAGGGACCTATCCTTCCCGAGCGACGCAACCTTCGGAGGAGGCGGATAGCGTCTGGATAGAACGCTTCACGCTCCTCGGTCAGCATCCGGCTGA
>NZ_JBJMQP010000021.1:0-26089 GCF_045802625.1 Hyalangium sp.
CTAGTGGAGTGTCCACGAAGTTGTTGGACATAGTCAGGCAAAGTGGCGGTCCACCCACGCGTGCATCTTGGAGCGGGTCCAGGACCAAGTGAACGGGTGCGCGTAGAGGCGGTTGTACTCGGGCCAGCTCGCATTGAGGTGAGCCATGAGCTCAGCGCGGCTGGCCCACTCCCCTCGCTGGAGGTAGCGCGCTGCGAAGGCGCGGAGGAGCAACTCGGCCTGATCGAGCCAGGAGGCATGGGGCGGGGTGTAGAGCACCCGCACGCGCGGGTAATGGTCGCGGAGCCAGTGCCGCGTCTGCTGGGCCACGTGGCTGGAGCCGTTGTCCCAGATGAGGTGAATGCGTCGCGCATCGCCATGGTCATCGAGCACCTGGGGGAGCATGGCCCGCAGGCACGCTGCGTCGTTGTGCTCCAAGCACCAGCCCCGCATCTGGCCTGTGTGCACCACCAACTTCACCAGGAAGTTCACCGTGCCGTGCCGCACGTACTCGAACTCTTGTGCCTCGATGCGGCCAGGCCTCATGGCGCGTGTGGGGCACCTGCGCTCCAGCACCTGGATGTTGGGCTTCTCATCCAGGCACAACACCACCTCACCGCGCTGGGCCAGGGCCTGGGCATGCTCGTAGCACCAGAGGACTTTGGCTGCTTGATGACGGAAGGAGTCGTCCGGCGTCGGTGTCTTCCAGTAACGCGAGCGGTGCGGCTGCAACTCGGCATCCCTGAGAATGAGGGCCACCTCGGAGTGGGACAGGACGGGGGCGATGCCCCGCAGTTGAGCGGCGCGAGCCAGGCTGCGGGTGGACCAGTGCGTCATGTGCAGCCCGACACCGGCCGGCTCGCAGCACGCCAGGCGCACTACCTCAACGCGCTGCAGGGGGGGAAAGCTCCCGCGGCCGACCGGAGCGGGGGGCATCCTTCACAACGTCGGCTCCGAGTGCTTCGAAGCGACGACACAGCGCCCAGATAGTCCTGCGGTCCTGACCGAGCCGCTCGGCCAGCTCCGAAACGATGGTGTCCGGCTCCGCCATGGCGAGCAGAATGCGTGCTCGGCGTGCGATGCGCTGCTCGGTCCGGCCGTCTTGCACCAGACCCTCGAGGTGCGCGACCTCTGATGGCGCGAGGTGGATCAGTCGCGGGGGGCGTCTTCTCATCGAGAAGAGCTATGCATCCCCAGCGACTATGTCTATGCACTTCGTGGACACTCCACTAGCTGTCGGGCTGCTCTGCTGCGCACGACTGAGGAGCGCCGGGACGTCAAGCAAGGTGCCAGATGCGAGCGTGACGAGAACCTTGATGGGGGCCTGCTGTGCCGTGCCTCCGCCGAGCGTGATCGAGTGATGCCGGGCGAGCCTGCCCAGATACCCGCGCAACCGAGCATCAATTCGAGGATGAAGGAGCACCGGGTTACCTCCGCTGCTCAGGACGGTCTCCGCAACAAGCTGGACAGCATGGCAGAACGCAACCTGTTCATCCCGCGTGATGGGCTGAAGCGGTGCCCCGGTACGGTTCTGACCGACCAGTTCCCCCGTCTTAGGAGCAACTTGAGCGCGGCGGTGGACCAAGCTATGGCGGGCCTCCTCGAACGTCCGGTACACCTCTGCAAGAGCAGTCCAGACAGCTTGCCCCGCAAAGGGGGAACACGCTGCCTTGCTTGCCTGCGCGGCCTTCATCTTGATCGTGAACTCCGAGCCCCGATCTGGGGGGACGCCTGCTTGGTGCAGTCCCAACTCCACAATGAGGTCGAGGACCTTCCAGGCTGCGCCGAACAGCATGGGATAGAGCTTCGCAATCAGCGCGTCCACCGCTCCTTGGCTGACGCTCTCGACCTGCCTCATGCGAACCACAACGCTACCCGTCACCGGATCCAGCTTGAGTTCCCGCCCACCTGGCGAAACCAGAGGGACTGCGGCCTCAAGCGCCCAGAGCTCGAACTCGGTAGCGCTTTGAAGGTCGGAAAGGTTTTGGATCATGAGGAGGCTGAGGTTGGGTGAAGGACTTCGGTTGGGGAGAAATCGGTGCGTCAATGCCCTGTGGGGACACTGCAGTCCAGTCCGAGTTCAAATCGTGTCTCCCCAATTATCAAAAACCCTGGAGCTTCGCGGACTTCCGTTACCCCAGGGCTTTCCTGCCCATCTACAGGAGTACCGTCAACGGTACACATGGAAGTACCGTCGACGATACTTACGGAAGTCTCGTTGACGAGACCTCCGTAGGGCCTACTTCTTCAGGAAGTCGGCCATGCGCCGGGCGATCATGCCGCAGTCAGGCTCGTCACCGCTGATGATGCCGGCGGAGTCCGCGTTGAGCTTGTGGTAGTGGATCTTCTCGGAGGGCAGGCCGCGCAGGTGGACCGTGTACGAGGTGTTCAGGTCCAGCTCCAGCTCCCTCTTGTGCTCCAGGCCCACCACGATGATGTCGATGTGCCCGCGCAGCTCGCGCTTGGCCTTGTAGCCCAGCATCGCGCTCAGGCCCGCCTCGTACATCTTCATGCGGTGGCGGAACATGTGCTCTTCGGCCGGCCCCTTGATGTAGCCCCCCTCGCGCACGATGTTGGTGACGAACTCGTAGCGCTCCTCGGACTCCGGCATCGCGCGGATCTTCTCCATGGGCAACGGCACGTGGATGCCCAGCATGCGCTCGAAGATGAAGGTGTGGTCCTCGATGGCTCGGAGCTGCAGGGCGTCCGTGCCCGGCAGGCAGGCCCACGGGCGCAGGAACACCGGCATCACCTGCAGCAGCACGGCCACCTCCTCGCCCTCCGCCTGGAGCCGAGTCGCCAGCTCGTACGAGGGCAGCCCGCCCATGCAGAACCCTCCGATGTAGTAGGGCCCGTGCGGCTGGATGGCGCGGATGTGGCGCATCGAGTACTCGACGCTGTCCTCCACATTGCGGATGGGCTCGCGCTCCTCGTCGAAGCCGGGGGCCTGGACGCCGTAGAAGCCCATGGGCTCGGGCAGGTACGGGGCGATGTGGCGGAAGTACGAGACGCCTCCGTCCGTGGCCGGGAAGAAGAAGAACGGCGGCACGCCGGGCTCCCCCTTCTTGAATTGGATCAGGTTGGAGGGGACGTCCTTTGAACCCACTTCACGGTTCTTGATCAGTGCGCGAAGCAGTTCTTTCTTGGCCTGCGAGAGGGGTGCTGACGTCGTCATGGACGTACCTCCTGGGTGGAAACAAGTCTGGAAAGCAGGGACTGGGCCTCGTCCTCGCTGAGCTCCGCGATGGCGGCCTCCAGGGCGCGCTCGTCGCCGCTGGTCGCCGCGGCCTTGAGGCGCGCGAACTTGAGCGCCCCGGCCAGGCCCTTCACGGTGGGTTGGACGAACAGCTCGGACATGGGCACGGACACCCCGAGCCGCTCCCGAGCCGTGTACAGCAAGCGCGCCGCCATCAACGAGTGGCCGCCCAGCGCGAAGAAGTCATCACCCCGGCTGGGGAGCCGCCCTGGCAACAGCTCGTGGAAGAGCGCGGCCACCGCCTCCTCCATGGGCCCCACCGGCGGCTCATAGTCCACGTCCGCCAGCTGCAAGTCGAAGGTGGCCGGGGGCAGCGCCTGACGGTGCACCTTGCCGTTATGAGTGCGCGGCAGCTCCGGCATCACCACGAAGTGCGCCGGGACCATGTACGCCGGCAGCCGCCCCTTGAGCCAGCCGCGCAGCTCCTGCACCTGCGGCTCTTCGCTCGTCGCGGGGCAGAGGCAGGCGATGAGCTCCTGCTCTCCATCCATCCCGGGACGCGCCACCACCGCCACCTCCGCCACCTGCGGATGCTGGCCCAGCACGTGTTCGATCTCCCCGGTCTCGATGCGGTAGCCGCGGACCTTCACCTGACCATCCAGCCGCCCCAGGAACTCCAGGCGGCCATCGCTGCGCTGACGCACCAGATCTCCCGTGCGGTAGCAGCGCACGGGCGCGGGGAGCAGCCCCGCGGGGTTGAGCTCGACGAAGCGCTGGGCGGTGAGCTCCGGCCGGTTCCAGTAGCCCAGGGCCACGCCCTCGCCGCCGATGTACAGCTCGCCGGGCACGCCCGGCCCCACCGGCAGCCCCGCCTCATCCAGCACGAAGAGCTGCGTGTTCTCCAGGGGGAGCCCCGCCAGGATGGGAGCCCCCTTCGTCAGCCGCTCCCGCAGAGACCAGATGGTGGTCTCCGTGGGGCCGTACAGGTTCCACAGCTCTCCGCAGCTCGAGGCCAGCCAGTCCACCAGCTCGCGCGAGGGGTGCTCGCCGCCGCACAGCACCTTGAGCCGCTTGTCGCCCGGCCACCCGCTGGCCCTGAGCAGCGACCAGACGGAGGGCGTGCCCTGCATGACGGTGATGCCCTGCTCGGAGATCAGCCGCGCCAGGCGCATCCCATCGCGCACGGACTCGGAGTCGGCGATCACCAGCCGGGCGCCCGTCACCAGCGGCATGAAGAGCTCCAGCACGGAGATGTCGAAGGACCACGTGGTGACCGCCAGCAGCACATCCCTCGCGCTGAGGCCCGGCTGGCGTGACAGCGCCCACAGGCAGCTCACGACGTTGCGGTGGCGCACCACCACGCCCTTGGGCCTGCCCGTGGAGCCCGAGGTGTAGAGGAGATAGGCGGGAGCCTCCGAGTCCAGCTCCACGGACGGAGGAGCCTCGGCGCGCAGCGGCTCCAGCTCTCGCAGCGTCAGGACCGGAAGGCCCTCGGGCACGGCGCGCGGGGCCGGCTGCTCGGACACCACGAAGCGGGCCTGGCTGTCCTCCAGCATGAAGCGAATCCGCTCCTCGGGCAGATCCGGATCCAGCGGCAGGTACGCCGCGCCCGCGGAGAGCACTCCGAGGATGGCCGTGAACAGCTCCGCCGAGCGTTGCCCGAGCACCCCCACCACCTGCCCCGGACCGACGCCTCGCCGGACAAGCTCCTGGGCAATCCCGTGCGCCCGCGCCATCACCTCCGCGCGAGAGAGCGTGCGCCCCGCATACGTCACCGCGGGAGTCTGGGGAGCCCGAGCCAGCTCCTGGAACACCCACTCGTGAAGGAGGCGCTCGCGCGGATAGGCGATCTGCGTGTCGTTCCAGCCGACCACCACCTGCCGGGTCCGGGCCTCGCCGAGCAGGCTCGCGGCGTCCACCGGCGCCTCCGGGGAGGCCGCCAGCCGCGCGGCCAGGGTGCTGAAGATCTCGATCAGGCGGGGACCGAACTCCTCCGAGAACAGCGACGCGCTGGTGAGCAGCAGGCCCCGGGTCCCCGAGGGGCTCGGGAACAGGTGGCACTCCACGTCGAACTGGCAGAGCTGCGCATCGAACGGGTACTCCGAGCACTCCACCCCCGAGAGCCGCAGCGGCAGCGAGGAGGGCTGCATCGCGAAGAAGACCTGGAACAGCGGGCTGCGCGAGGGATCCCTCTTCTGTCCGGAGAACTGGACGAGCTGCTCGAAGGCCACTCCCTGGTGCTCAGCGGCCTCGAGGGAGTGGCGGTGGACCTGGCGAATCAGCTCGGAGAAGCGGATCCCCGCAGGCACCTCCATGCGCACCACCATCGTGTTCACCATGCAGCCGATGAGCGGCTCCAGGCCGCGATCTCCGCGGTTGGCGTGCGGAGTGCCCACCACCACATCCCGCTGGCGGCACAGGCGCTGCAGCGTCACCGCCAGCACCGCGAGCAGCGCCGAGAACGGCGTCGCCCCCACCTTCGCGGCGGCCTGGGCCAGCGCGGCATCCAGCTCTGGAGGCAGGGTGAAGCGGTGCTGCCGGCCCCGGTAGTGCGTAATCGCTGGCCGAGGGTGGTCCGTCGGCAGATCCATGAAGGGCAGGTGCTCCAGCCGCTGGCGCCAGTAGTCCAGGCTCGTGGAGGCGCGCTGCCGCTCGCGCTCCCAGTCCACGAAGTCCTCGTAGCCCAGCTTCAGCTCGGGCAGCGACGCGGCGCCCCCCTCCAGCCCGGCGCGATAGAGCGCCTCCACCTCCGCGTTGAGCAGCCCGAGAGACCAGCCATCCGTCACCAGGTGGTGCATGCCCAGGCCCCAGATGTAGTGCCCGGGGCCCAGCTCCAGCAGGCAGCTGCGCAGGGTGGGCTCGCGCTCGAAGTCGAAGGGGCGCGCCAGCACCTCGCGCAGGGCCTGCTGAATGCGCTCGTCGGTGATGGGCCCCTCCAGGCGGATGCGCTGCAGCGGCACCCGGTAATGGGCAGCGAAGAACTGGACCAGCTGGCCCTCCAGCTCGGCGAAGGTGGCGCGCAACGCCTCCTGGCGATCCACCACCTGCTGAAGTGCCCGCTCGAGCAGCTCCGGCCGGAGCGGGCCACGCAGCTCGTAGGCATTGGAGACCAGGTACGCGTTCTGGTCCGGCGCCAGCCGCGTGAGGAACCACATCCGGCGCTGCAGGCTGGAGATGCCCGCGGCGGTGCGGCCCTCCAGCAGCGGCAACAGCTCCGCCTTGTGGGCGCGCAGCGCCTCCTTGTCCTCCGCGGTGAGCACGCCCCCAGGCGCCTTGAAGCGGAGCTGGCCGTCAACGGTCCACAGCCGCACGCCCTTGCCGGTGAGCTGCCCTACCAGCCCCTTCGCGGTGATCACAGGCTCCCCTCCTCCAGCGTCGCGGCCAACGCTTCTGCATTAACGGCGGGCGCGCCCGCTTGCCGCACGTGCGCGCAGAGCGCCTGGGCCAGCGAGTACAGGCTCCGGTCCTCCAGGTAGAGCGAGACGGGCACATCCACCTGCACCAGCGCCCGAATCCGGTTGTTGAGCTGCATGGCCAGCAGCGAGTCGAGCCCCAGCCGCTTGAGCGAAGTCTCCGAGGGAAGCGCCGACTCGGCGATCTGAAGGATGGTGGCGGAGTAGCGGCGCAGGAGCGGCTCGACGATGTCCGGCTCCGGCTCCGCCGCCGAGGACTTCAGGGCCTGCTCCAGCCGCACCAGCTCGGGAGGCCCCGCCGCCGGGGTGGCCGTGGCGGCCGCCTGGAGCGTGCTGGAGATGATCCCATCCATCCCCTCGGGCCAGCAGTGGATGCGCTGCCACGGGTAGGACGGCAGGGAGATGATGCGCCCGCCGCGCCGCTGCACCGCGGCCCAGTCCACCTCCACCCCGCGCTCGTAGAGCTGCGCGAGCGTCTCGTACAGGTAGCGCTGGCCCTCGCCGCGCCGCAGCGAGTGCAGCACCGCGCCCTTGGAGCCCGCCTCGGCCAGGGTCTGCTCGCAGGCCATGCCCAGCAGCGGGTGCACCGACACCTCGAGGAACAGATCAATCCCGTCGCGCAGCATGGCGCGCACCTGCTCGTAGAAGCGCACCGGCTGGAGCACGTTGCGCACCCAGTGGCGCGAGTCCAGCTCCGGCCCTTCCACGATGGTGCCCGTGGCCGTGGAGTAGAACGGGATGGAGGAGGCGCGCGGCGACAACCCCACCAGCTCCTTGGCGAGCGGCTCCCGGATGGGCTCCACCTGGGGGCAGTGGGACGCGGGGAACTCGGCCCCCAGCACTCGGATGAAGGCCCCCTGCGCCTGCAGCTCGGTGGAGATGGCGTCCAGGGCCGCGCGCTCCCCCGCCAGGGCAAAGCTGCGCGGGCCGTTGCGCCCCGCCATGCTGGCGCGGCCCTGATAGCGCGCGAGCACCTCCTCCAGCTCCTCGGGCGAGCACTCGACCACGGCCATGGTGCCGCGGCCGCCCACGGCCTGGATCTGCCGGCTGCGCGCGCAGACGATGCGGGCCGCATCCTCCAGGCTCAGCGCGCCGGACACGTGCGCGGCGGCCACCTCGCCCATGCTGTGGCCGATGACGGCCGCGGGCCGGATCCCCAAGGACTCCCAGAGCCGGCACAGCGCGATCTGGAAGGCGAACAGCACGGGCTGGGCCACATCCGAGCGCGTCTTGAGCATCTCCCCGCTGGCCAGCTTCGCCGCCACGGACCAGCCCGTGTGGCGCGCGATCACCGCGTCGCACGTCAGCAGGGCCTGACGGAAGACAGGCTCGCGCTCCAGCAGCTCCCGGCCCATGCCCTCCCACTGGCCGCCCTGGCCCGGGAAGACGAACGCCAGCCGCGGAGGATGGGTGGGAGCCGGACGATCCTGGAGCGGCAGCGCCAGCGCCGCGTTGAGCCGCTCGCGCAGGCCGGTGCGGCCGTTGCCCACCACCGCCACCCGGTAGCCCAGGTGACTGCGGCCGCAAGCCGCCGTGTAGCACAGGTCATCCAGCGCCACGCTGGGCTTGGACTCCATCAGCTTGAGCAGCCCCGCCACGCGAGCGTGCAGGGCCTGCGGCGTGTGCGCCGACACCGCGAGCACATGCGGCGGGCTCGGGGCCTCCTCGAACGAGACGCCCGGGTGCACGGGCACGCCACAGGCCTGCAAGGCGCTGGCGGCCTCGAGCAGCGTCTCCCACTCGGAGCCCTGGCGGTGCGTCGAGGTCACCACCATGCCCTCACGGCCCGCATGCGCCAGGCACTGCTCCGTGAAGCGGGCGAGCGCCGGCTGGGGCCCCACCTCGAGGAAGAGGTCCTCGCCGTCCTTGAGCAGCGTGTCGATGGCCGCCGCGAACTCCACGGGCTCGCGCAGGTTGCGGGCCCAGTAGTTGGCGTCCAGCTCACGCCCCTCCATGAAGTGCCCCGTCATCGTCGACAGCAGCGGGGTGTGCGTGGGCTGAGGAGAGATCCCCGACAGCCCCTCGATGAACTCGGGGAGGATGGGATCCATCAGGGGGCTGTGCGAGGGGAAGCCCGCGTCCACGAACGTGCAGCGCTTGCCGGCCTCGTGCACCTCGCTGGCGAGCAGCTCCAGCACGGCGTGCTCGCCGGAGATCACCGTGGAACTGGGGCTGTTGCACACGGCGACGGAAGCACCCGCCCTGCCGCGCAGCAGCTTCTCGATCTCCTCCCGGGAGCTCTCCACCAGGAGCAGCCCGCCGTGCCCCACCATCCGCCCCGTCAACTGGCCGCGCAGGCAGACCAGGCGCACGGAGTCCTCGAGGCTCAGCGCCCCGGACACATGCGCCGCGGCCACCTCTCCCAGGCTGTGCCCGAGCACGACTCGGGGGACGACGCCCCACGAGCGCCACAGCTCGGCCAGCGCCACCTGCACGGAGAAGATGGCGGGCTGGACGATCTCCGGCTCGTGGAGCCGCGACTGCCCCGGAGGCGCCAGCAGCTCCGGCAGCAGCGACCAGCCGGCCTGGGCCTGAATCTGCCGCTCGCACGCCTGGAGGCTGGCGCGGAACAGCGGCGAGGCCATCAGCAGCTCGCGCCCCATGCCAATCCACTGCGAGCCGTGCCCCGCGAAGACAAACACCGGCTGGCGGGTCGTCCGATCATTGCCGACTCCAAAGGGGCTGAGATCCCGGAGGATCTCCTCCATCTGAAGCGAGGCGGGCGGGTGCGCGTCCTCCAGGATGACGTGGGCGTTGGTGCCGCCAAACCCAAACGAGCTGACGCCGGCCCGAGCCGGGATCTCCCGCCGGGGCCAATCGCTCAGCCGGGTGTTCACCTCCAGGTTCAGCGCCCCGAAGTCGATCTGGGGGTTGGGCGTGTGGAAGTGCAGGCTGGGCGGGAGCTGCCGGCGGCGCAGGCTGAGGGCCACCTTCATGAGGCCGGCGATCCCCGCCGCCGCCTCCGCGTGACCGATGTTGCTCTTCACCGAGCCGATGCGCAGCGGGCGATCCGCCGGACGGCCCTGGCCATAGACGGCGCCAATGGAGGAGACCTCGATGGGATCTCCCAGCCGCGTCCCCGTGCCGTGGGCCTCGATGTAATCAACGGAGGCCGGCTCCACGCCCGCGCGAGCGCACGCCAGCGCCAGCACCGAGCGCTGGGCCCGGGGGTTGGGCGCCGTCAGCCCGTTGCTGCGCCCGTCATTGTTGATGGCGGTGCCGCGAATCACGCAGGCAATGGGGTTGCCGTCGGCGATGGCCCGCGACAGGCGCTTGAGCACGACGATCCCGGCGCCCTCGGCTCGGACATAGCCATCCCCCGCCGCGTCGAACGAGCGGCAGCGGCCCGAGGGGCTGGCGGCTCCGAACCTCGACATCTGCACCATGCTGTCCGGCGCGAGGATGAGGTTGATGCCACCGGCGAGCGCCAGGTTGGACTCGCCGCTGCGCAAGCTCTCGCACGCCTGGTGGACCGCGACCAGCGAGGCCGAGCAGGCCGTGTCGATGGCCATGCTCGGGCCTTCTAATCCCAGCCAATAGGAGATGCGATTGGCGATGATGCTGTGGTGCGTGCCGGTGACGGTGTGGGGCGCGATGGTCCCCAGCCCCAGGCGGCCCATCATCAGGGCGAAGTCGCTCCAGATGGCGCCCAGGAAGACGCCCGTGGCGGAGCCCACCAGCGTGTGCGGAGGGATGCCCGCGTCCTCGAGCGCCTCCCACGCCAGCTCCAGCGCCACGCGCTGCTGGGGGTCCATGTGATTGGCCTCGCGGGGCGAGATGCCGAAGAACGCCGGATCAAACCCGGTGATGTCTCCGCGCAGGAAGCCCCCATGGCGCATGGGGATGGTGTCGGGCGTGGCCAGGTCCGAGCGGTAGAGGGCCTCCACGTCGAAGCGCTCACGGGGCACCTCCGTCACCGCGTCCGTCCCCGTGCGCAGCATCTCCCAGAAGGCCGCGGGGCTGTCCACGCCTCCGGGGAAGCGGCAGGCCATGCCAACAATGGCGATGGGCTCCTGCGCCGCCGCCCGCGTCACCTCATGGGTGGAGACGGTGCTCGCCCGCCCGCTCAGGTGGGCGGCGAGCTCGTCGATGTTGGGGTGTTCCCACAACAAAGTGATGGGCACGGGGCGGCCCAGCCACTTGGACAGCCGAGCCGCGAGGGCTCCTGCTGCCATAGAGTCCAAGCCGAGTCGGCGGAAGCTGGCATGAGCTTCCACGCGCTCGGCTGGAATGTTCAGCGACTCCGCTACGGCAGAGATGAGCCATCTGCGGATGCTGTTCTGTCCGTTGGAATTGGCCACTGAGGAGAGGGGGAGCGGGGGCGGTTGGAACGCCTATAGACCACCATGTTTTTGCAGTGACGTTCAACCTCACAGGGGTGCAATAAGGCCGTTAGGTATGCCCCGCAGCCCCTCGGTGCACCATGAAAACCTGTTTCACATGTTTCAGAGCCCCCCAACCCAGCGGCTTGGGTGGGATCGACCAGACCCTAGAGATTGCTGAGAGAAGGCTCCGAAGTTGCCAGGGTTCTCCCGGCTTCACGAAGTGAGCAAGGAATCCTGCTTCAAGCGCGCGTTGACGATTGGACTGCTGGCTAGAGCCGGTGATGCTGTGCAGTGCGCTGCACACGGATGCACATCGGCCGTGCGCACCACGCCTCTCTTCTCGCGGGGTTGGCGCAGGCACGAGGGTTGCTGAATTGGCGGTGCATCCCCCGCCCGCATGGCGGAACCCTGCCGAGGAGCCCCGCATGATGCGCTACATGATCCCCGCTGCCGTCCTCACCGCGCTCGCCACCGCCTGTGGAGGCGAACGAGGGCCCCCCACCCAGGAAGAGCTCGACGACGCTCACAACCGAGTGGACGTGGCGCTCGACGCGGCCACGCAGGCCCGCGCGGCGCTGGAGCTGCTCGGCATCCTGCCCGTGTACACGTGCGGTGAGCCTCGGAGGAGCTTCGTGGGCAAGGCCGCCGATTCGGCCCAGGCACAAGCCGGGTGCGTCACCGCCACCACCGAGACCCTGGACGCCACCACGGACGCGGTGGTGCTCACCTTCGCGGCAGGAGGCTGCACGGTCCGCGGCCACACCGTGTCCGGACAGACCGCCTTCAAGTACTCGGGCGGCGAGGACCGGATGGACTTGAAGGCCGACCTGCGCGGGCTGCAGGTGGACGGAGCGCCGCTGCAAGTCGAGGTGGGCTACGGCACCTGCGGAGACGAGTCGCGCTACTACGCGCTGGCGGAGGGCCAGCTGCCCCGCCGCCCCGAGTATGGGTACCGGGTGGATGGCCGGGTGGGCATGCGCGACGGCCTGCCGGTGATTGGCGGCACCTCGCTGGTGTTCAACGGGCCGGGAGAGCTCACCGGGCCGGAGGGAACCCACCGGGTCACCTTCACGGAGCTGGAGTATGAGCTCGGCGAGCTCGCCCCGAAGGAGGGCGAGGCGCTGCTGGAGACGGCGCAGGGCCGCACCGTCAAGGCTGCCTTCTCCCAGACACTCTGGCGCCTGGGAAAGATGGAGCTGACGATCGATGATCGCGACCCGGTGACAGTTCCCATCGTCCGGTGAAGCGGAGAGAGGCGCGCGGGCCCAAGCTCCGGTAGGGTGCGCGCCGTGAGCGACGACAACATTCCAGCGTTTCGCTCCGTGCCGCGCACGGGCGTCATCTACGTCACCGCCGAAGCCAGCCGCCGGGGCTACCGGCCTGGGGATCCCGAGTGGTGCAACCTGGGCCAAGGGCAGCCCGAGACGGGCGAGCTGCCCGGCGCCCCGCCCCGAGTGGGCAAGGTGGCCGTGGAGGTGGCGGACCTGGAGTATGCGCCGGTGGCCGGGCTGTGGGAGGCCCGCGAGGCCATCGCCAGCCTCTACAACCGGCTCTACCGCAAGGGGATGCCCAGCCAGTACACCGCGGAGAACGTGAGCCTGTCGGGCGGCGGGCGCACCTCGCTCACGCGGGCGGCGGCGAGCCTGGGCCAGGTGAACCTGGGCCACTTCCTGCCGGACTACACCGCCTACGAGGAGCTGCTGGACGTCTTCAAGGCGTTCACCGCCATCCCCATCATGCTGGAGGGCGAGCGCGGCTACGCCTTCACGCACGAGGACCTGCGGCGCGAGGTGCAGGGGCGCGGGCTGTCCGCCCTGCTCTTCTCCAACCCGTGCAACCCCACCGGCAAGCTGGTGCAGGGTGACGAGCTGGCGCGCTGGGTGGGCGTGGCCCGAGAGCAGGAGTGCACGCTGCTCATCGACGAGTTCTACTCGCACTACATCTGGACGGGGCGGCCCGGCCAGCTGCCGGTGGAGAGCGCCACGCGCTACGTGGAGGACGTGAACCGGGATCCAGTGGTCGTCTTCGACGGGCTCACGAAGAACTGGCGCTACCCGGGCTGGCGGATGACGTGGACGGTGGGGCCTCGGCAGGTGATCGAGGCCGTCTCCAGCGCGGGCAGCTTCCTGGACGGCGGAGGCAGCCGGCCCCTGCAGCGCGCCGCGCTCCCGCTGCTGGAGGAGGAGACGGTGGTGGCCGAGACGCAGGCCATCAACGCCGCGTTCCGCGAGAAGCGCGATCGCTTCCACTCACGGCTGGAGCGGCTGGGCATCCGCACGGACCGGCCGCCGGATGGAACGTTCTATGTCTGGGGCAACCTGGCCGGGCTGCCGCCGCCGCTCAATGACGGCATGGGCTTCTTCCGGGCCGCGCTGGAGCAGAAGATCATCTGCGTGCCAGGGGAGTTCTTCGACGTGAACCCGGGCAAGCGGCGCGCCCGCTCCTCGCGCTTCCGCACGTACGTCCGGCTGTCCTTCGGCCCGTCCATGGAGGTGCTGGACAAGGCGCTCGAGCGGCTGGAGGCGCTGATCCTGCGCTACATGCAAGCGCCCGCGCAGCCGTAACGCGCGGCGGTCCTCGGACGTATCCACCCGTAGCAGGAGAGCCCACCATGGAAAATCCCCACTACTACCACTCGCACGATCTGGCCCGCTTCCCCGAGGTGGGGAAGAACCGGCCGGAGCTGGCGCAGAAGTTCTTCGACTGGTACGGCGCCGTCTTCGCGGAGGGCGCCCTCTCCGCGCGAGAGAAGTCGCTCATCGCCCTGGCGGTGGCGCACGCGGTCCAGTGCCCGTACTGCATCGACGCGTACAGCAAGGACGCGCTGGAGAAGGGCTCGGACCTGGACCAGATGACCGAGGCGGTGCACGTGGCGGCGGCCATCCGGGGAGGCGCCTCGCTGGTTCACGGCGTGCAGATGCGCAACCACGTGGACAAGGTGGGCATGTAGGGACGTCCCCATGGCCACGAACACGCCCCCTTCCCTGCTGTCTCGCCGAGCGCCGCTCGCCTCTCCCGCCACCCAGCTGGAGACGCTGCACCGGCTGAAGCTGCCTCGCGAGTTCGACGCGGCGTTGCGGGAGGCGGGGCTCCATCCCCTGCGGCCCACGAAGCTGGACATCTTCCAGATGAACCTGGGGAAGATGTGCAACCAGACGTGCCGGCACTGCCACGTGGACGCGGGGCCGGACCGGCGCGAGGTGATGAGCCGGGAGACGATGGAGCAGTGCCTCGCGGCGCTGGCGAAGACGGCCATCCCCACGGTGGACCTCACGGGCGGCGCGCCGGAGATGAACCCGCACTTCCGCTGGCTGGTGGAGGAGGTGCGCAAGCTGGGCCGGCAGGTGATGGACCGCTGCAACCTGACCATCCTGGAGACGGCGCCGCACGCGGACCTGCCCGAGTTCTTCGCGCGGCACCGGGTGGAGGTGGTGTGCTCGCTGCCGCACTACCGGGCGCTGAACACGGACAAGCAGCGCGGCGAGGGGGTGTACGAGAAGTCCATCCGCGCGCTGAAGCGGCTCAACGCGCTGGGCTACGGAGACGGGCAGAGCGGGCTGCGGCTGGTGCTGGTAACCAACCCCGTGGGCGCGTTCCTGCCGGCGGGGCAGGCCTCGCTGGAGGCCGAGTGGAAGCGCGAGCTGTTGAAGAACCACGGCATCCGCTTCGACTCGCTCTTCACCATCACCAACATGCCCATCAGCCGCTTCCTGGAGTGGCTGGAGCAGTCCGGCAACCTGAGCGCGTACCTGGAGCGGCTGGTGACGGCGTTCAACCCGGCGGCGGCGCTCGGGGTGATGTGCCGCAACACGCTCTCGGTGGGCTGGGACGGCCAGCTCTATGACTGCGACTTCAACCAGATGCTCGAGCTGCCGGTGGAGGCCGGAGCGCCGCGGCACATCCGGGACTTCGATCTGACAAAGCTCGAGGCGCGCGCCATCGTCACGGACCGGCACTGCTTCGGCTGCACGGCCGGGGCGGGCTCCAGCTGCGGCGGCGCCACCACCTGAACCTCAACGGCGACAGGAGAACACACTATAGACATAGGGCTTGCTTGAGCCCGTGATGGGAGGAAATCACGGATGACCAAGCACTTCATTGCCGTCGCATTGACGTTCGTCCTCGCAGCCTGTGGCAGTAGCTCGGATTCACCGCGTTCTAAATTGACAGCGAATGACACGGCCTCCGTCGCCACGGATGCGACCGTGTCCACGGTGCGTTCTTCTGTCTCCATGAACCCCAGCTTGCAAGACTTGGTGGTCGAGATCCGGATCCACAACTCAGCCACCAATGATCTGTACGCTTATAAAGTCTTCAGCCCCGTCAGCATCCCGGCCGGCTCGCAGCAGACCCTGACCTTCGACTACCAGTCCGCTGCTTCGGCGACGCCACCCTTTGGGCCTGGGTGGCGTCGTCCCGAGCGCTCCACGATAATGCGCGGTGTGATGCCGACACTGCCCCCGGGCCCGCCGTGAAGCTCTCCCCCAAGAAGCTGGCCCTCCTCACCTCGCTCTACTTCGTCCAGGGCATGCCCTATGGCTTCCAGATCACGGCGCTGCCCGTGTACCTGCGCACCCAGGGCATCTCCGTCACGGCGCTCGGCTTCCTCCAACTGCTCTCCCTGCCGTGGATGTTCAAGGCCCTGTGGGCCCCGCTCGTGGATCGCTACGGCTCGCCGCGCATTGGCCGGCGCAAGTCGTGGATCCTCCCTTTGCAGGTCGCGCTGGCAGGCACGTGCATCGCCGCGTCCACAGTCCCCCTCCCGAGCGCGCTGCCCGTGCTGCTCGGGCTCATCTTCCTGATGAACCTCTTCGCCGCCACCCAGGACATCGCCGTGGACGGGTTCGCGGCGGACTCGCTGAGGCCCGAGGAGCTGGGCCTGGGCAACACCGCGCAGGTGGTGGGCTACAAGCTGGGGATGATCACCGCGGGAGGACTCCTCCTCTGGGCGAGTGACTCCATCGGCTGGCAGGGCCTGTTCCTCTGTATGGCGGCGCTCTGCCTCGTCGTGTCCGTGGTGACGGCCTTCGCGCGCGAGCCCGTGCCGCAGGAGCGCTCCTCCGAACGGACAAGCTGGCGCGAGCTGCTCGGCCACCTCAAGGAGGCGCTGCTGCTGCCGGGGACCGGGTGGCTGCTCTTCTTCGTGGCCACCTACAAGTTCGGCGAGACGATCTCGGACGCGCTCTACAAGCTGTTCCTCGTCGACTCCGGCATCCGCCCCGCGCAGATCGGCCTCTGGGTGGGCACGTGGGGCACGGCGGCCTCGATCCTGGGCTCGCTGACGGGAGGCCTGCTCGCCACCCGGATGCCGCTGCTCGGAGCGCTCGCCGTCACCGCGACGCTGCGCATCTTCCCGCTGGTGGGCCGGTGGTGGCTGGCGAAGCTGGGTGTCTCGGACGAGGGCGTCATCGGCGTCACCCTGGCCGAGGAGTTCTTCGGCGGCTCGCTGACCACGGTGATGTTCGCCTTCATGATGTCCCGGGTGGACCGCCGCATCAGCGCCACCCACTACACGCTGCTGGCCAGCGTGGAGGTGCTGGGCAAGTCACCCGGAGGCCCTCTCGGGGGGATGCTCGTGGGCAAGGCGCACTGGAGCTACGCCCAGGCCTTCCTCCTGGGCGTGGCGCTCTCGGTGGCCTTCCTCTTCCTCATCCCGCTGCTGCGCAGGCGCGGAGCCTCCCCCGCCCCGCAGCCCACCTCCTGAGGCTCAGCTCCGGAGCCACCTCACCGTGAGGCCGCCAACGACGGCCACCGCGGCCAATGGAAGGATCCTCCGGAAGTTGTGCTCCCAGGAGTCCACCCGGTCCGCGGCGAGCAGCATCATCCAGTGCCGGGCCCAGTGGTCCGGGTAGTGGTAGGCCACCTTGCGCAGCACGCCGCTGAGCGCCTTGGGTGGCGCCGCCGTGCCGAACACCGGCGGCATCCCCGTACGGCCTCCGTGGACGAACACCGGATAGGCCGAGCGCTGCGGCTCAATCGGCACCTGCGAGCCCGGGAGCGGCTGCGGCTCCAGCTCCATGGGGACGCCGGGCCGCTGGCTCGGATCCAGATCCACTCCCCTGCCTTCGATTCCTTGCTCGATCATGGCTGTCTCCTTGGCTCAGGCGTGTCCGTGGGGAGCGAGCACGCACTTGATGCAGCCGTCCCGCTTCTGGGCGAACAGGTGGTAGGCGTGCGGCGCGTCCTCGAGCGGGAAGCGGTGGGTGATGATGCCCTTGGCGTCGATGCGCCCCGCGCGGATGTGCTCCAGCAGGTGCGGCATGTACCGGCGCACGTTGCACTGGTTCATCCGCAGCGTCAGGCCCTTGTTCATCGCGCTGCCGATGTTGATCAGGTTCCACGGTGGGCCGTACACGCCGATGATCGACACGTTGCCCCCCTTGCGCACGGTGTCGATGCTCCAGTTGATCGCCGTGGGAGCGCCGGCCTCCAGCTTCGCCAGGCCCAGCATCTTGTGCATCGTCGAGCCCTCGGCCTCCATGCCCACCGCGTCGATGCACACGTCCGCCCCACGTCCCCCGCACAGCTCCCGGAGGTGCAGCACCACGTCATCCACCTCCTTGAAGTTCACCGTCTCCACCTTCGCGTACTGCTCGGCGAAGGCCAGGCGGTAGGGCACGTGGTCCACCGCGATCACCCGGCCGGCGCCCAGCAGCCACGCCGACTTCATGGCGAACAGGCCCACCGGGCCGCAGCCGAACACCACCACCGTCTCGCCGGCCTTGATCTCGCCCATCTCCGCGGCCTGGTAGCCGGTGGGCAGGATGTCGCTGAGGAAGAGCACGGACTCGTCATCCATGTCCTCCGGGATCTTCATTGGCCCCACGTCCGCGAAGGGCACGCGCACGTACTCGGCCTGGCCGCCCTCGTAGCCGCCCGTGGTGTGCGAATAGCCGAACACCCCGGAGGCCAGATCACTGCTCGGGTTGGAGTTCTCGCAGAGGGCCGTGAGCCCCCGCTGGCAGTAGAAGCACGAGCCACAGGAGATGTTGAAGGGCACCACCACCCGGTCCCCCTTGCGCAGGTTCTTCACCTCGCGGCCCGTCTCCTCCACGACGCCGACGAACTCGTGGCCGAACGTGCACCCCACGCGGGTGTCCGCGATGAGTCCGTGCAGCAGGTGCAGATCCGAGCCACAGATGGCCGCTCGGGTCACCTTCAAGACGACGTCCTGAGGGTGCTCGATGCTGGGATCCGGTTTGGTCTCCACACGGACCCGGTAGGGTCCCTGGTAAGTCAATGCGCGCATGCGTGTCCCGCTCCTTTCCCAAGGGGTGCGGACGCGACACTCCAGGGGCAAGGTTCGCCCAGGCACAGTCCCTGGGTACGAGAGCGGCCGAGCGGCCAGCCTGCATTTGCAGACAGGTGGCTTGCTCCTCAGGTTCCGCCCAAATGATCACTCCTTTCTCCCACCGGGCCCACGCGGGTGAAGTGCTCGCTCGCTCGCTCGCGCGGTTCGCGGGACGGCATGACGTCACCGTGCTAGGCGTTCCGAACGGCGGCGCCGCCATCGCCTTCGAGGTCGCACGGCATCTGGCCGCGCCGTTGGATCTCTGCTTCCTCGAGCCGATCACTTCCCCGAAGGGAGAGGTCACCTTGGGGCTGCTCGGCTGGCCGCCGGCGCAGCAGCTTCACGAGCCCGCCATCAACGCGCTCGGGCTGGGAGACGAAGCCGTCCGGCAGGCCACGGCGGAGACCTGGCGCCGCCTGCGCCAGCGGATCCATGCCCTGCGTCCTCCCGCGCCTCCGCCCACCCTGCACGGGCGCATGGTGATCCTCGTGGACGAGGGCGTGGCGCAGGGCGTCCTGCTTCAGGAGGCCGCGGGGCTGCTGCGCCGCACCGGGGCGCGCACGGTGGTGGCGGCGGTGCCGGTGGGCTCGCGCGAGAGCCTGCGGCTGCTCGCCTCGGAGTTCGATGACATCATCTGCCCCTGGCAGCCCCTGCCCTTCGATGCGCTGTCGTCCTTCTATGGGGACTTCCGCCCGGTGACGGACGACGCGGTGCGGGCCTTGCTGCTGCGGGCCTGGGGCGATTGGGGGCGCGTGGACGTGTCCATGCCGGATGCCTTCTCCTGAGCCTCGGGCAGCTCCAGCGAGCGCCAGAGGTACCAGCTCGCCACCGTGCGCCACGGGCGCCAGCGCTCTCCGTACGCCAGCACCTCGCGGGGACGTGGGGACTCCTTCAGTCCCTGGAGGAGCATGAAGCCCTTGCGGATGGCGTAGTCATCCACCGGCAGCACGTCCGGCCTCCCGAGCCGGAAGATGAGCAGCATCTCCACCGTCCACTGGCCGATGCCGCGCACCTGCGTGAAGCGCTCGATCAGCTCCGCGTCGGTCAGCCGGTGGACCTGGGCCAGCGTGGGCACCGCGCCCTCTCGGGTCTTCTGGGCCAGATCCTTCAGCGCCGCGGCCTTGGCGCCGGACAGCCCCACCTCGCGCAGCGCGGGATCCGGCGTGGCCAGCAGCGCCTCGGGCGTGAACCCCGAGCCCACCCCCACCCGCTCGGACAGCCGGGCGAAGATGGAGGCCGCGGCGCGGCCGTGGAGCTGCTGGTAGACAATGGACTCGGCCAGCGCCGCGAACGGGCTGTGCAGCGGCTTGAGCTGGAGCCGGAAGGGCCCCACCCGGCGCATCAGCTCCGCCATGCGCGGATCAGCGCGGGCAAGCGCCCGGCGGGCCGAGAGCGTGAAACCCTCAGGGAGCAGTGAGACAGCAGGGACGGCGCGCGGGGCGGCGGGCATGTTCAGGCCATGCTGCCACCCACGCGCTCGGACTGCACGCAAGTTCAGATCAGATCGGCGCCGCGGTGTCCGTCTGCATCGGCACTTCGTTGCGAGGCTCGGCCTCCATCAGCTCGTCGAACTCCGCCTTCATCTGGATGCCGAGCGCCAGGAGCTGGTCCTCGTTGAGGGTCTTCCTCACCATCTTGAAGAGCTTGTCCTCCTCCTCCTCGACGTGGTGCTCGACGTTCTCCATCAGCACCTTCATCTTCGCGTCGAAGGTCTCGTCGGTCGGCTCCAGATCGAGCAGGTCCGCGATGAGGCGCTTGACGGCCAGGTGCTCCTCCGCCGCCTCGAGGAGCAGGTCCTCGCTCTTGTCCGTCTTGATCGAGGGATAGAAATATTGCTCCTCGATGGTGGCGTGGGCCGAGAGCCGGTCGGCGATCATGATGAAGAGCTCCCGGCGCTCCGTGATGGAGCCGTCACCCAGCCTTTCGAACTTCTTGAAGAGCTTGCTGACTTCCTCGTGCTGTTCCTTGAGCAGTTCAAGCGCGTTCATCGGTTGTCTCCGTTCGTGGTGTTGGGTGAATCAGTTGATGCCTCCGGCGGCAGCCGCCTGGAGGCGAGATCCTTCACGGCCGGGCCGTTGAGCACCTTGCCAGTGGGGCTGTAGCGAGCACCATGGCAGGGGCAGTCCCAGGAGCGCTCCGCGCTGTTCCAGTGCACGTGGCACCCCAGGTGCGTGCACACCGGCGACACGGCGTGGCAGGCGCCGCCCTCCTCGCGGTAGACGGCCACCTTCCGTCCGGCCACCTCGAGGATCTTCCCCTCGCCCGGCGCCACCTCGGACAGCGTGTGCCCGTCCGGCCGCGAGAGCCGATCCGCCACGAAGTGGAAGGCGACCTCGGCGTTCTCCTGGAGGAAGTCCTTGGCGCCCGCCTTCACCTTCACGCGCGTGGCGTCATAGAGCGCGGCGTACGGGTTCTGCAGCCCGAGGATCAGATCCGAGAGGATCATCCCCGACAGCGTCCCCCACGTCATGCCCGTGCCCGAGAAGCCCGTGGCCACATAGGTGTGCCGCGAGGCGCTGTTGCGGCCAATGTACGCCAGCCCGTCCGCAGGCTCGATGACCTGCCCGGACCAGCGGTGCGTGAGGCGCGTCACCGGGAAGAACCGCTTCGTGTACGCCTCGAGCGCCGCGAAGTGCTTGTCCGTGTCCTCTTCCACGCCGACCTTGTGGTCCTCGCCGCCGACGATGAGGTAGTCCACCCCGTCGATCCGCTGCGGGCGGATGTAGTGGTACGGATCCTGGCTGTCGTAATAGAGGCCCGCCTCCACCGGCGCCTCCAGCGGACCGGCCACCGCGTAGGTGCGGTACGGATAGACCTTGGTGTGGAGGAAGAGGCGGTTGAGCGGCGTGGTCGTCGCCTCCACCACGTCCATGGCGAACACCGTGCCTCGCTCCGTGACGACCCGGCAGGGCGTTCCGTCGTGGACCTCCACCGCGCGGGTGTCCTCGAAGAGGAGGCAGCCTTCCTGCTCCAGCCGCTCCGCCATGGCGAGCAGGTACGTGCGCGGGTGGATCAGCGCCTGGTTCTCCAGCCGCAGCGCTCCCTTCACCGGGAAGGGCAGCGGCACCTCGCGCGCCAGGCTGGCCTGCAGCCCTACCTCGCGCGCCGCGGCCACCTCCTTCTCCAGCTCGCGAAGCTGGCTGTCCGTCTCCGCGTAGCGGAACATCGGCACGCGCTGGAAGCCGCAGTCCACTCCCAGTTGCTCCACCAGCGCGGCGATCAGCTCCAGGGAGGCCCGGCTGGAGGCCGCCGCCAGCCGCGCGCCCTTCTCACCGAAGTCCGAGCGCAGCTGGTGGTACGGCGTGTCGAGCAGCTCGGTGAGGTGCGCCGTCGTCTGCCCCGTCTGCCCGGTGAGCAGCCGGTTCATCTCCAGCACCGCCACCTTCTTGCCCGCCCGCCGCAGCAGCCAGGCCGTGGTGAGGCCGGCCACACCGCCTCCCACCACCACCACGTCCACCGCCAGCTCTCCCGTCAACGCCGGAAAGCGCCGCGCGGCAGCCGTCGTGGTCCAGAGCGACTTGTGGATCCGCTCGCCAGTCATGGCCCAAGGCTAGGGATGCCTCCCGGAGCCGGTAAGCCAGCAGCCGTAGCTCGCATGGCCGCCTGCCCTGCTGGCCCGGCATTGGACACGGTGTGTTCGAGGCAACAGACTGAGGCGAAAGCTATTGGTGATTCGCGCGCTTCTGTCGAATCCCTGGAGTCTCCGGGTGGGGAGCGCGGTATGACAGAAGCCCATGGGTGGGCCCCCACCGCCAGGAGAGCAGGATGCCTGTCGCGCGCAACCCCGGAAGCAGCAGTCTCGTCGATATCCTGGATCGGGTCCTGGATCAGGGCGTGCGGTTCGAGGGAGCGCCTCGGGCGGTGAAGGCGGAGGCCCCTCTCCCCGTGAAGCCGGCCCGCATCGTGGTCGCGGCCGTGAACACCCACCTGGAGCATCCCGGAGCCTCTCCCGGGAAGACGGGAACCGGAGCCTAGCGCCGTGCCGTCCTCTGCTCCCCTGACGCCCTCTTCTGCGCCCAGGCCAGAGGCGCGCTCCGAGCCGAGCCCCCCGGGCGCCGAGCACGAGCGCACCCTGCTGCGGCACATGGTGGACGCGGTGACGGACCCGCTGCTCTTCACCAGCCCCGAGGGCCAGCTCCTCATGGCCAATGCCCGCGCGCGCCAGCTCTTGGTGGCCAGCGAGGGAGCCAGCGAGGGCCACCGCCGCGCCGTGGAGCTCAACCAGCAGCTCTTCCACACCGCGCTCCTCAGCTTCGCCACCGGGGGCGCCTCGCTCGTGCGCCGCAGGGATTTGTCCCTGGTGGATCCGGCCGAGGGCACGGATCTGCTCTTCGAGCTGGTCTGCACCCGGGTGCAGGAGCCGGGCAGCCCTCCGGGCCTGGTGTGCGTGCTGCGCAACGTGACGGATCTGGGCCGCGCCACCCGCGCGCTCGGCGAGAGCTACCGGCGCCTGCGGGCCTCGGAGCAGGAGGCGCGCTCGGAGCGGCTGCGGTTGGATCTCGTGCTGGACTCGGTGCCGGATCCCATCATCCTCACGGATCCGGCCGGCGGCACGGTGCTGATGAATGATCCGGCCGAGCGCCTCTTCATCGCCCCGCCGGACAGCGGCGAGGCCACCCGGCGGCGCGCGCACACCAACGACGCGCAGTTCTCCTCCTTCCTCTCCCACCTGCTCTCGGCGGGAGGAGCGCGGCGCTGGCGCAGCGAGCTGCCCCTGGTGGAGCCGGCCACCGGCGCGCCGCTGCCCATGGAGGCGGTGGGCAGCCAGGTGCTCTCGGATTCGGGCGAGCCCACCTCCATCGTCACCCTGCTGCATGATCGGACGGAGGCGCAGGAGAAGGCCCGGCTGCTGGAGCAGCTCACCACCGCCTCCAGCGAGCTGGAGGCCAAGGTGCACACGGCCACCGCCGAGCTGGCCGAGCAGAACGAGAAGCTGCGGCGGCAGGCGCTCCAGCTGGAGCAGGCGAGCGCCGCCAAGTCGCAGTTCCTGGCCAACATGTCCCACGAGTTCCGCACGCCGCTCAACGCCATCCTCGGCTACACGAGCATGCTGCTCCAGGGCGTCTCCGGAGAGATGACGCCCCAGCAGAAGCGCAACCTGCAGCGCATCGACTCCAACGGCCGGCACCTGCTCCAGGTCATCAACGAGATCCTCGACATCACCCGCATCGAGGCCGGGCGGATGCCGCTCAACCTGAGCGACTTCGTGCTCTCGGAGCTCATCGCCGAGGTGGTGGCGGAGCTGGATCCCATCGTCGCCCGGAGCAGGCTCGCGGTGAGCACCTCGCTGGCGCCCGAGCTGCCGGAGCTCCATGGCGACCGGCAGAAGGTGAAGCAGATCGTCCTCAACCTGCTGTCCAACGCGCTGAAGTTCACGCACGAGGGCTCGGTGCAGATCGCCGCCGCGTACGAGATGGCCACCTCCACCCTCACCATCTCCGTGAAGGACACCGGCATCGGCATCGCCCCGGAGCACCTGGAGAAGATCTTCGAGGACTTCCAGCAAGTGGACAGCTCGCCTACTCGGGCCTACGGCGGCACGGGGCTGGGTCTGTCCATCTGCCGACGTCTGGCGGCGATGATGGGTGGGCGCGTGACGGTTCAGAGCGAGCCAGGCCAGGGCTCCACCTTCACACTGCACCTGCCGCGGCGTATGAGGCGTACATGACGAATGCTTCGGCTTCCGACAAGCCGCTCGTGCTGGTGGTGGACGACTACCAGGATGCACGGGAGATGTATGCCGAGTACCTGGACTTCTCCGGCTTCCGGGTGGCCGAGGCGACCAACGGGGCCGAGGCGCTGGACAAGGCCTTCTCGCTGCTGCCGGACATCATCCTGATGGACTTGTCGCTGCCCATCATCGACGGCTGGGAGGCCACGCGCCGGCTGAAGAACGACGAGCGCACGAAGAAGATCCCCGTGGTGGCGCTGACCGGACATGCCCTCAGCCAGAGCGAGGGAGTGAAGCTGGGCTGCGACGCCTTCGTCATCAAGCCCTGCCTTCCGGACACGCTCGTGGCGGAAGTGAAGCGGGTGCTGGCCACACGCGCGGCGTAGGGAGTGGCCATGTCCCCGACACCGCTCGAGCCCCCGGGTGCGCGGGGCCTGTACATCTACGGCGTGCTGCGCTCGCGGGAGGAGCTGAGCTTTGGCCCCATCGGCCTGGGCACGCCTCCGGCGGAGGTGGGCACGGTGGGCCATGGGGAGCTGATGGCGGTGGTGTCCTCGGGGCCGCTGGGCGTGCCGGATCCGACGCGCGACAACGTGCTGGCTCACCACCGGGTGCAGGAGGCGGTGATGCGCGAGCGCACGCTGCTGCCCATGGCCTTCGGGCTCACCCTGGCCGGACGCGAGGAGGTGGTGGAGCTATTGCGCTCGGCCGAGGACGCCTTCACGGGCGTGCTGGAGCGGCTGGAGGGCCACCTGGAGCTGGGCCTCAAGGTGCTCTGGGACCGGGACTTGCTGCCCCAGCAGGTGGCCGAGCACGACGCCCGCTCCATCGTGGAAGCGCTGCGTCCTCACGCCACGGCGGTGCGGGTGGTGAGCCCCATCGGCGAGCGGATGATCCTCAACGCCGCGTTCCTCTTGCCGCGCGAGCAGGAGGCCACCTTCGACGCGAAGGTGCGCTCGCTGGCCGCGCGCTTCGAGCTGCTCATGTTCCAGTACACGGGCCCATGGGCGCCGTACCACTTCGCGGACATCCGCCTGCGCTGGGAGCCCGAGGCGCCCGAGCCTCCCTCCTCCCCGCGCTGAGGCCGGGCGGGGACGAGAGGGCTCGGGCACTCCGTGGAGCTCAGCTCCCCGAGGCGACCTTGACGGCCTCCGTGGCGAGCGTGTCCATGCCGCCGTGGAAGTGGATCCAACCCGCGCTGTGCTCGGTCTTCCCGTAGAACTCGCCCTTGTCGCCCCGCGACACGGAGAAGAAGCCCACCGGCTTGCCGTCCTTGCGGTACTCCACGCGGAACACCTCCTCGGGCGCGCCGCCCGGCGGCTCCTCACCCCGGCCCATTACGTCCATGGCCACCGTCCGCCAGATGCGATCGTGCCAGTTGTGGGCGAACTCCTCCGGCTTGTCCGGCGCGTCCTTCGGCGCCACCTTCACCTCGCCCGGCGGCTTGCCGGTCACCAGGTAGGTGCGCGAGTTCTTCCCCTGAATCACGGTGAAGGAGTCGAAGTCCCCCTCATCGAAAGTATGGGGCCGGCGGTCCACCAGGCGGTTCATGCCGCCCTCGAGGTCCGGCAGGACGGCCGAGGTCAGCAGGAACACCTTGCCGTCCTCGCGCAGCGCGTAGGGGATGCCCCACGTCGCTCCCTGCGGCGTCGCCAGCACGAGCGTCTGCTCCCGGCCGTCCACCGTGAACGTCAACTTGCGCTGGCTGTTCACCAGCCCCAGCTCCTCGAGCTTCTTCGCGTCCAGCTCCCCCAGCGCGCGGCTGCCCTTCAGCGGCGCGAGGCGTTCGAACAGGTTCTGCGCACTCAAGTTGGCGCGCAGCTCGTGCACCACTGTCTGGGGAGCCGCAGCGGGCGGAGCAGTCCCGGCCTCGCCGGCCTCCTTGGCCACCAGCGGCACACCCGCATCCGTGGCCCCACCGGCCACGCCTCCATCCATCACCCCACCGTCGGCCTCGGCCGCGGGCTTGGCGGGCGGAGGCGGCTTCGGCTTGTCTCCGAGCCGCACCCAGAGCTCGCCGTCCTTGCCGCGGAACAGCTCGACCAGGCGGTTGGCATCATCGAAGCGCACCCGCTGGAGCGCTCGCTTGGAGATGTCCAGCACGGTGACTTCGCCGGGCTGGCCCTCCGGCTCGCGCTGCCAGGTAAACAAGGCCGCCAGCAGGCCCAGGGCCGCCAGCGCGCCCTGCAGCGCCACCCCTCGCGCGTTCATCGC
>NZ_JBJMQP010000221.1:0-61513 GCF_045802625.1 Hyalangium sp.
ATGATCGATCTGTTCGGCGCCGCCGATCCCACCGGCGCGCAGCGACGTCCCGAGCTGGTGAAGCACGCCGGGCGCCATCTGACAGCGCTCGAGGACTGGCTTCGGGAGCGTCCGTATCTCACCGGCGAGGCGTTCACCGTGGCGGACATCCTGATGACCACGGTGCTGCGCGAGGTGAGGTCCAGCACTAGGCTGTCGTCGATGCGTCGTCACGGTGGGGCGGCCACGGCGCGCCGACCTCGGGCAACGCCAGCCACGGCCGCGGTCCGTACTTCTTTTCGAACTCCTCGGCGAGATCCGAGCGCAGCGGCCGGACGAATCCCATCGAGTCATCGAGCATTGGCGTGACGTTGACGGGGTTGCCGCCGAGGTCGAGGTAGAGGCAGGCCGCGAGGTGCGGCGAGGCCGCGAGCGCGACGACACCCCCCTTGCCGATCGCGTTGGCGGTCAGGCTCATCCAGCGGAGGGTGCGCGCGTGCTCGCTGCTGGCGAGCAGCTTCGCCTCCGTATCGCCGAAGCGCTCCCCGAGCTCGACGATCTGGAGCGAGCTCACACGAGCGAGCAGCGGAGAGGCGACGACCGCCGCGAGCTCCAGCGGCGCGGTCAGGTTGACGTGCTGCACGGGCGCGAGCGCGACGAGCTTCGGCATCACAGTGGGAAACGCGGAGCCGGGCAGCGTGACCTCGGCGAGGCAGCCGCGGTGGAACGCAAAGGCCGTGACGAGCGGCGCGACAGCCCCTGCCCACAGCTTGCCGTGCCGGCGAACGAGCACGTTGATCTCGCGAGAGAGCTGGTTCGCCTCGTCACACCACAGGGTGTTCGCGAGGCGATGCTCGCGCAGGCGCAGTTGTTTCTCGATGAGAGGGGCGCGCGAGTCGTGGGTCGCATGCCACTCGGCGGCGAGGGTCTGGCGTGCCGAGAGCGAGCTCGGCTCGGCGAGGACACGGTCGTAGGCGGCCATGGGGGCACTCTGCGCGTGCGACGAGTGACTGCGGCAGCGCCGCCTTCTGGGCCTCGAACGCTCGCCGCTGCCTCTCAGTCCGGAGACTGGGAGTCACGGGCCTTGTCGCTCCCGTCGTGCGTCTCGGTCTCGTAATACGTGTGGCCGGGAAGCTCGTCCGGGGACTCCATGTCGCGCGCCTGATCCGCGCCGTCGCGCGTCTGGGTCTCGCTGGCCGTCTTCTCCGCCGACATGCGGAAGGGCGCTTTCTCGAGACCCACTCGGCGCGCCCACTCCTTCTCCAACTCCGTCCCCTCGGCGTCCGAGTTCGGGAACGTCAACCCGTCCGCAGGACTCGGGCGCGTCGTGACGAACAAGGTGCGTGGATGTTCCATGGTGGTTCTCTCTGGGTGGCGGGTGGGGTTGATGCCAGTCTCAGCCTAGGCGACGGAAGGGAGGGCCGCCATCCCCCCCCGATCACTGCACCAACATGCGGCAGAAGCGGCTTCCCACATCCGTCCCGGCTCGGATGTCGAGGAAGAGGAACTGACCAGAGGGGTTGATCTCGAGGAAGTACATGGTGCCATCGGGCGCCTCTCGCAGATCGATCGAGCCGCTGTGCAGCCCGAGGGCGCGGCGCAGGCGGCGGAGCTTGTCCGCGATGGGCTCGGGCAGCGTGGCCGGCGTGAGCTGGTAGCTGAGGTCATTGCGCCAGTCGTACTCGGCCACGGGCTGCTGGATGTGGACCTCGGTGGCGAAGACGTCGTCCTCGACGAGGGTGACGCGGTACTCCCGGCCCCGAGGGATGTACTGCTGGAAGATGGCGGGGCAGTACTTCAGCCTCCACAGGTCCGGGAGGTCCTCGTCCCGGAGCGGCCGTGTGTCCATCACCATCAGGTCCGTGGGGCCAAAGGACTTGTAGATGAGTCGAGGGTGCTTGCCGCGGAACGCCAGCACCTCTTCGGCCGTATTGGTGATGAGCGTGTCCGGGATCTCCAACCCGCAGGCCCGAGCGACCTTGAGCTGATAGGGCTTGTACCCCGCGGCCTGCTCGAGGATGGGCGAATTGTAGATGGGCAGGCCGCTGGCGAGCAGGGCTCCCCAGAGGGCGTCCCGGCTCTCGCGTACAGCGAAGCGGGCCTCCTCGGGGTCACGCGTATCGGGAGACGCCTTGGGATAGTGGACGCGCCGCCACCAGATGGAGTGGTAGTCCGAGAGGGGGCGGCCATTGAGCCGAACATTCGTGAAGTCAGGCCCCTGGTGCGAGAACGGGAGCGCGGAGGGGAAGTCCGCGGCATCCACGATGTCCGCGTCATCCCCTTGTTTCTGGAGGAGCGCCTGGATGGCAAGTGCGTGGTAGTCCTTCAGGAAGGAGAGGATCAGGATCCGCTTGGTCATCGGGGGCCCAGTGTCGTAGCCAGGGCGTCATGAGTCCAGACGAAGTGCACGGCCACTTGAGGCAAGGCGGAAAATCTCCCGAGGAAGGACATGACGCTCGATGAGGTGCGCCTCGCGCTGCTCGAGCTCATGGCTCAGGAGAGCTACCTGGGGAGCGTGATGATGAAGGTGGTGAAGACTCCCTCTTCCGATTCGAAGCGCAGGGTGCCCCCGTAGCCCTTGACGATGATCTCGTGGCTGAGGGAGAGCCCCAACCCTGTTCCCTCTCCTGCGGGCTTCGTGGTGAAGAACGGCGTCAGAATCTTGTCCCGGATGTTCAGGGGGATGCCGGTCCCATTGTCGTGGAAGTGAAGTTCCACGCTGTCCTGTCGGCCGGCGGTCGTCACCCGGATTCGTCCCTGGAAGTCCCGGCCCAACCGCTCCCACTTCGCGTTCACGGCGTGGCAAGCGTTCTCCAGCAGGTTGGTGGCGATCTGACTGATCTCCTGCGGGACGAGCTGCATCTTTCCCACCGACGCGTCGAACTCCTGCTCGAACTGGATGTTGAAGGAGGGGTAGTGAAAGCGGTTGCTCTGGGAGACGAGGTGGATGGCATCCGCGAGCAGAGCATTGAGCGAGACATCGCGGCGCTCGCCTTGTCCTCCGCGGGAGTGCGCGAGCATGGCGTGGATGATCCGCTCCATGCGCTGGCCATGCGCTTGGATCTTCTTCACGTTGGTGGCCAAATCCATGAGGTTCTGCTGAAGGTGCGCCGGAGGCTCGAAGCCCTGCTTGTCGTGCAAGGCCGTCAGCTCGTGGACCACCTCCTCGCACAGGTCCGCCGAGAGCGCCGAGAAGCTGTTCACGAAGTTCAGCGGGTTTCTGAGCTCATGAGCGATTCCCGCTGTGAGCGTCCCCAACGCCGCCAGCCGATCCTGGAGGATGAGCCGGTTCTGTGCCTCTCGTAGCTGGCTCAGGGCCGTGGGGAGCGCGTCGTTCTTCACCTGGAGTTCCTGGGCCCACTTCGCCTCCTGGAGCTCCATCTGCCTGCGGGAGGTCACATCCTGGGCGAACACCCGCAGCACGCCGCTGTCCGGCAGGGGCACCACCGCCAGCTCCCAGCACCGGCCCTCAAGCTCCACCCTGGCAGGGCGCTGCTCCTCACCGGCCCGGGCCCACGTGAACGCGGCCTGCACCACCGGGTGGTCCTGCAGCTGCACTGTCAGGTCTGGGAAGAACTCGTGGGCGGCCGGGTTGGCATAGCGCACTGCCCCTGTCATCTCCAGTTCCAGCATGGGCGCCGGGTGCATCAGGGGGAAGGAGGCCAGCCGGAACAGGTGCTCCTCCAGCGGGGGGTGCTCGGTGATATCGCGCAACTGCAGGAGGACTGCCGGCTTGGGGTGCTCGGGGTTGGGGGGCTTCACTGCCACTTCAACCATGTACGAGCGGATCTCTCCTTGCTCCTCCTGGTTATAGGGCACCTGTCCTTGTGTGCCGTCATGGCGCGCCAGCCGCGTCAACGCCTGCAGCCTCGCGGCCTGGGGCCCCAATATCTCCGTGAGCGTTCGCCCTAAGAGCTCGCGCACCTTCCGGCCCAGCGCCGTGTCCGTGGCAGCCCACGCGCTGAGGCAGCGGTCCTCTTCATCCAGCGTGAGCGCGAGGAAGCTGCTGCCCCGGCGCAGCCAGGGGTTGGACGCGCGCGGGGAAGCATTTGAGGATGGGACGAAGCCATCGACGTGGAACGGCGCGATCAGCGGATCCAGCCCGTTCCCGCCTTTGCTCAGCTCCACGAAGATGGACCGCAGGGCGGCGGCGTCCTCCTCGGAGAGGCGGCGCGTGAGGATGAGCCCGTCGGAGGGCGTGGGCTCGGAGAAGAGAATAGGCTTGAGCAGGCGCTCAGCGCCCTCAAGGTACTTGCTCATGGAGGCGCGGGCGTGGACCTCGTCCGGCTGGCTTGAGAGCACGGACGTCACGTCGGCCTCTCCCAAGAGGACCGCGCGCAGGGCTCTAGGGTAGGAGCCGTAGAACCGCTCGTTGGAGAAGAAGGTTGCGGGAGGGTAGCCCAGTGCCTCCAGCCGACGCGCGATGAGGAGATAACCGCCCAGCGATTGGGGGATCACCCAGGCGGCGCGGCAACCCCGCAGGTCCTCCAGGGTGGAGGCCTCGTCCACGCGGCAGACGAGCGCCGCGTAGTAATGATCGTGCCCGAAGCGCACCGCGCGCAGCACGGCCCATGCCCGGTGGGCGAACATGGCGCACTGCTCGGCCGTGGCCCAAGCGATCTCCACCTGATTCTCTGCGATTGCCTGGGAGAGGGCCTCGTAGGAGCGAGCTGTCACCACCTGGACCAACCGCCCCATGCGCAGGGAGAGGGCGCGGCCGAGCAGCTCGGCCCGAACGTGCTGCTGCTCTACTCCTTGAGATGGGTAGAGGAGGAAGCGGATGGGGGGAGAGGGGACTGTCACGATGGCCCGCGAGAGGCCGAAGTATAGGCGAAGGGACACGAACTGGTACCAGATGCCCTGGCGGCCTATGGGAGCGAATCGCAGCGAGGCGACGTGACCCTGCGCGGACCTCCGCTCCATGCTCCTCGACAGCGGGCGGGCACGGCATCTACAACGCTGGAGTGCTCACGCTCTACGGCTTCGGCCGCGTCAACTCGAAGGTAGTGGGTCTCACGCGCGATTTGCGCGCCCTGTGGACGCTCGAGGAGCTGGGCGTGCCCTACCGGGTGCACGGCCTGGATCATCCCGCGGGGGAACTCAGCAGCGAGGAGTACCGGCGGCTGAACCCCTTCACTCAGGTGCCGGTGCTCGAGGACGACGGCTTCGTGCTCACCGAGACGGGCGCGATCCTGCTGTACCTGGGGGAGAAGACGGGCAGATTGATGCCCGCGGATCTCCAGGGCCGCGCCCAGGTGACGCGCTGGTGCTTCGCCGCGCTCAACACCCTGGAGCCCCCGCTGTTCCAGATCGCGATGATCGATCTGTTCGGCGCCGCCGATCCCACCGGCGCGCAGCGACGTCCCGAGCTGGTGAAGCACGCCGGGCGCCATCTGACAGCGCTCGAGGACTGGCTTCGGGAGCGTCCGTATCTCACCGGCGAGGCGTTCACCGTGGCGGACATCCTGATGACCACGGTGCTGCGCGAGGTGCGCAACGCGGGCGTGCTCGACGGCTTCCCCCGGGTCTCCGCCTACCGCGAGCGCTGTGAGGCACGGCCCGCCTGGCGGCGGACACTGGAGGCCTATGAGCAGCGCCTCGGGGCCCCGGCGGGCAGCGCGCGCTAAAGGGGGAGGGGCTGTCCACCGCTACGCCGCCTCCCCATCGCGGCTCGCCAGGACCACGTAGTACCCGTCCGGATCCCGGAGCCACATCTCCCGGTGCTGGGGCGCCGGGTTCACGTGCGGCTCCTCGACCACCGTCGCTCGCAGCTTCCGCGCCCGCTCCACGGCCGCATCGAAGTCGTCCACCTCGAACCACACCAGGACGCCATGCCCAACCGGTGCTTGGTCCCTCCCTTGGAGGTTGGGGTGCTCCTCGTCGTCCCAGCTGTGGAGCTGGAGGATGAGCGTGTCCCCGCTCATCAGCCGGTCATAGAGGAGCCGGTGCGGATGATCCGGGTCCCCGAAGGACTCCACGCCGAGCAGTGCCCGGTACCAGGCGCTGCTGGCCTTCACGTCTCGCACCGCGATCAGCGGTTGGGCGCGCACAGATGCTTGTGCGGGAGGGAGTGCGCGGGGGGAGGGGCTGGCCATGGCGTACCTGGGGAAAGGAGGGCGGAGGTGATGACTGTAGTCAACAGGTTGAGGGGTGGTCTCACCACACTTGCGCAGAGGAAAGGTCGTCTTTGGTGCTTCAATGTGGGTGCTTTGGCGATAACCCCCTGGATCCCTGAGGCTTTGTTTCCCAAGGCGTTCCCCCTTCGCGTGGCATGTAGGCCGCAAGAGGTGTCAGGCAGACCCCTCAACCTTCCGAAAAGAGAACGCCATGTCCATCACCCCCGCCGCCCGCCGCCATGCCCCGCCACCCCGCGCTCCCGCAGTGGGAATGCTGCACGAGGGGAGCAAGGGGCCCCAGGTGCTGGCGCTCCAGAAAGCGCTGGCCGCCGCTGGCTTCAATCCCCACGGCCTCGATGGCTCCTTCGGTCCCAAGACGAAAGCGGCGTTGATCGCGTTTCAACGCGCGGCGGGCATCACCGTTGATGGACTCGCCGGGCCGCAGACCTGGAACGCCCTGAAGGGCAAGGGGGCCCATCCGCCTCCACACACCGGCCCGTCCACTGGCCCGTCCACTGGCCCGTCCACCGGCCCCGTCACCGGCCCGTCCACCGGCCCCGTCACTGGCCCCACGGCGCCCGCCTCCCAGAAGATCCAGTCGATGCTGACCTGGGCGAAGTCGATGATCGGGACGCCGTACGCGGCGGTCAACCCGTTCCGTTTTGGCGATGTCCCCTGGGATGGGGCCGCCCACAAGAGCGTCAACGGCTCGTCCACCGTCTGGCAGTACCCCAAGGGCACCCGAGTCTTCGACTGCTCGGGGTTCGTGGTGGCCGCCTACCGGCAGCTCGGCGTCGATCTCGCTGCCCACGGACTGGCCTCCACCTCGACCTTCAACGCGGACACCAAGTTCCTGAAGCCGCTGACGCGTGAGCAGCTGGCCCCTGGAGACCTGATCATGTACCAGCCCCACAACGGCATTGGCCACGTGGTCATCTACATGGGCGAGGGCAAGGCCATCGAGGCCGCGGGCGGCAAGGGAGTCACCATCAGCAACGTGGACTGGAACCGGATCAAGTCGATGCGGCGAGTCCCCGTGCCCTGATCCTCCGCGACGATCTTCCTTCGCGGGCGCAGACAGGAGTTCCCGGGTGATCCGAGGTGCCCCAAGAATCGGGGCGCCTCCCTGGCACTTGCGCTGGAACTTCAGGTGCTGAGACAGTGCGCGCACTTCGTGAATCGCGTCTGATTCATGTCTCACGCCCCCGAGGACATCATGAACGCTCGTTTCGCCCAGCTCGTTGTCAGGGGCGTGTGGCTCCTTGTTTTGTTGGTGCTCGCGGCCTGCGGAGGGGGTGGCTCGAAGCCGCCTCCCGCGAGCCAGTCCCTTCGCGTCACCCCCGCGACGGCCACGGTCACCGTCGGCGCGACGACGCACCTGGTGGCCGAGCTGGTGGCCGCGGATGGCACGGCCTCGCCCGCTGGCGCGGACGTGGTGTGGACTTCGAGCAATGCGTCGGTCGCGAGCGTCACACGCGAGGCGGATGGGAGCGCCACGGCCAAGGGAGTCGGCAAGGGCAGCGCTGACATCACGGCCAGCGTGAACGGGCTCTCGGCCAAGGCCACGGTGCAGGTGACCGCCATCGAGCTCGTCTCCATCGAGCTCACGCCAGCGGCGCCCTCTGTGCCAGTGGGGCAAACGAGCTCGCTCACCGCCACGGGGCACTTCAGTGACAAGCACACGGAGGACCTCACCGCGCAGGTGACCTGGACTTCGTCCGCGGTGACGGTCGCCACGGTCAGCGATGCCGCGGGAAGCAAGGGGATGGTGACGGCCGTCGCTCCGGGCGAGACAACCATCACGGCGAGCACTGGGGGCGTGAGCGGGACGACGACGCTGACGGTGACGGCGGCCACGCTGGTCTCCATCGCCGTCACCCCGGCCAACCCGTCCATTGCTGCCGGGACGACTCAGCAGTTCACGGCCATGGGCACGTACTCGAATGCCACGACCCAGGATCTGACGGCGACGGTGACCTGGGCCTCCTCGAGCCCGAACACTGCCACGGTCAGCAATGCCGCAGGCAGTAAGGGTCTGGCCACGGGATTCAGCGCCGGTACGGCGACGGTCAGCGCCACGTCGGGTTCGGTGTCAGGCTCGACGACGCTGACGGTGACGGCGGCCACGCTGGTCTCTATCGCCGTCACACCCGCCAACCCGTCCATCGCTGCTGGAACGACACGCCAGTTCACCGCCACGGGCACCTACTCGAATGCCACGACCCAGGATCTGACCGCTTCGGTAACGTGGGCCTCGTCGAGCCCGAACACGGCCACCGTGAGCAATGCGGCGGGCAGTAAGGGTCTGGCCACGGGAGCCAGCATCGGGACCACGACCATCAGCGCCTCGTCGGGTTCGGTGTCGGGCTCGACCACGCTGACAGTGACGGCGGCGACGCTGGTCTCCATTGCGGTGACTCCGGCCAATCCCTCTATCGCCGCTGGGACGACGCAGCAGTTCACCGCCACGGGCACGTACTCGAATGCCACGACGCAAGATCTGACGGCGACGGTGACCTGGGCCTCGTCGAGCCCGAACACGGCCACGGTGAGCAATGCCGCGGGCAGCAAGGGTCTGGCGACGGGAGGCAACGTCGGCACGACAACCATCAGCGCCACGTCGGGCTCGGTGTCGGGCTCGACCACGCTGACGGTGACGGCGGCCACGCTCGTCTCCATCGCCGTCACCCCCGCCAACCCGTCGATCGCCGCCGGGACGACGCGGCAGTTCACGGCCACAGGCACATACTCGAATGCCACGACTCAGGATCTGACCGCTTCGGTGACGTGGGCCTCCTCAAGCCCGAACGTGGCGACGGTGAGCAATGCGGCGGGCAGCAAGGGTTTGGCGACGGGAGCCAGCATCGGGACCACGACCATCAGTGCGACGTCGGGCTCGGTGTCGGGCTCAACCTCGCTGACGGTGACGGCGGCCACGCTCGTCTCCATCGCCGTCACCCCGGCCAACCCGTCGATCGCCACTGGGACGACGCGGCAGTTCACGGCCACGGGCACCTACTCGGATGCCTCGACCCAGGATCTGACCGCTTCGGTAACGTGGGCCTCGTCGAGCCCGAACGTGGCGACGGTGAGCAATGCGGCAGGCAGCAAGGGTCTGGCGACCGGAGCCAGCGTCGGGACCACGACCATCAGCGCCACGTCCGGTTCGGTGTCTGGGTCGACCACGCTAACGGTGACCGCAGCCACCCTGGTCTCCATCGCGGTGACTCCGGCCAACCCGTCGATCATCGCTGGGACCACCCAGCAGTTCACCGCCACGGGCACCTACTCGGATGCCTCGACCCAGGATCTGACCGCTTCGGTGACGTGGGCTTCGTCGAGCACAAGCGTGGCGACGGTGAGTAACGCGGCGGGCAGCAAGGGTCTGGCGACGGGAGCCAGCGCCGGGACCACGACCATCAGCGCGACGTCGGGTTCGGTGTCCGGCTCAACCACGTTGACGGTGACGGCGGCCACGCTGGTCTCCATCGCAGTGACTCCTGCCAACCCCTCCATTGCGGCTGGAACCACCCAGCAGTTCACCGCCACGGGCACCTACTCGAATGCGACGACCCAGGATCTGACGGCGTCGGTAACCTGGGCCTCGTCGAATGCGAACGTGGCGACGGTGAGCAATGCGGCGGGCAGCAAGGGTCTGGCGACGGGAGCCAGTGCCGGGACCACGACCATCAGCGCGACGTCGGGTTCGGTGTCCGGCTCAACCTCGTTGACGGTGACGGCGGCCACGCTGGTCTCCATCGCGGTGACTCCTGCCAACCCCTCCATCGCCGCCGGGACGACACAGCAGTTCACGGCCACGGGCACGTACACGGATGCCTCGACGCAGGATCTGACCGCTTCGGTGACGTGGGCCTCCTCAAGCCCGAACGTGGCGACGGTGAGCAATGCGGCGGGCAGCAAGGGCCTCGCAACGGGCGCCAGTATCGGGACGGCGACCATCAGTGCGACGTCGGGCTCGGTGTCGGGCTCAACCTCGCTGACGGTGACGGCGGCCACCCTGGTCTCCATTGCTGTCACCCCTGCCAACCCGGCCATCGCCGCTGGGACCACCCAGCAGTTCACGGCCACGGGCACCTACTCGAATGCGACGACGCAGGATCTGACCGCGTCGGTGACGTGGGCCTCGTCGAACGCGAACACGGCCACGGTGAGTAATGCGGCGGGCAGCAAGGGTCTGGCGACGGGAGCCAGCACCGGGACCACGACGATCAGTGCGACGTCAGGCTCGGTGTCCGGGTCGACGACGCTGACGGTGACGGCGGCCACGCTGGTCTCCATCGCGGTGACTCCGACCAACCCCTCCATCGCCGCCGGGACCACCCAGCAGTTCACCGCCACGGGCACCTATTCGGATGCCACGACGCAGAATCTGACGGCATCGGTGACTTGGGCCTCGTCGGATACGAACGCGGCGACAGTGAGCAATGCCGCGGGCAGCAAAGGCCTGGCGACGGGCGCTAACGTAGGCACAACGACGATCAGCGCGACGTCGGGCTCGGTGTCGGGCTCGACCACGCTGGCGGTGACGGCGGCCGCCCTGGTCTCCATCGCGGTGACTCCGACCAATCCGTCCATTGCCGCCGGGACCACCCAGCAGTTCACCGCCACGGGCACCTATTCGGATGCCACGACCCAGGATCTGACCGCGTCGGTGACGTGGACCTCGTCGAGCCCGAACACGGCCACGGTGAGCAATGCGGCGGGCAGCAATGGACTCGCCACTGCCATCAGCGTGGGTACGACGACGATCAGCGCCACGTCGGGCTCGGTGTCGGGCTCAACCACGCTGGCGGTGACGGCGGCCACGCTGGTCTCCATTGCGGTGACGCCGGCCAACCCGTCGATCGCCGCCGGGACGAATCAGCAGTTCACGGCCACGGGCACGTATACGGATGGCTCGACCCAGGATCTGACTTCGACGGTGACGTGGGCCTCGTCGAGCACGACCGTAGCCTCGGTGAGCAATGCCGCAGGCAGCAAGGGTCTGGCGACGGGAGTCGCTGCCGGGACGACGACCATCAGCGCCACGTTGGGCTCGGTGTCCGGCTCGACGACGCTGACCGTGACTGCGGCCACGCTGGTCTCCATTGCCGTCACGCCAGCCAACCCGTCCATTGCTGCCGGAACCACTCAGCAGTTTACCGCCACGGGTACCTACTCGGATGCCTCGACTCAGGATCTGACGGCGTCGGTGACGTGGGCCTCGTCGAACGCGAACACGGCCACGGTGAGCAATGCGGCGGGCAGCAATGGGCTCGCCACCGCCATCAGCGTGGGCACGACGACGATCAGCGCCACGTGGGGCTCGGTGTCGGGCTCGACCACTCTGACGGTGACAGCGGCCACCCTGGTCTCCATCACAGTCACCCCGGCCAACCCGTCGGTCGCCGCAGGGACGACCCAGCAGTTCACCGCCACGGGCACGTACACGGATGCCTCGACCCAGGATCTGACGGCGTCGGTAACGTGGGCCTCGTCGAGCCCGAACGTGGCCACGGTGAGCAATGCCGCGGGCAGCAAGGGTCTGGCCACGGGAACCAGCATCGGGACTACGACGATCAGCGCGACGTCGGGCTTGGTGTCGGGCTCGACGATGCTGACGGTGACGGCGGCCACGCTGGTCTCCATCGCAGTGACTCCGACAAACCCGTCCATCGCCGCCGGGGCCACCCAGCAGTTCACCGCCACGGGAACGTACACGGATGCCTCGACCCAGGATCTGACGGCATCGGTAACGTGGGCCTCGTCGAGCACGAGCGTGGCCACGGTGAGCAATGCGGCGGGCAGCAAGGGTCTAGCGACGGGATCCAATGCGGGCACAACGACGATCAGCGCCACGTTCGGCTCGGTGTCGGGCTCGACCACGCTGACGGTGACGCCGGCGCTTGTTTCCATCGCGGTCACGCCGGCCAACTCGTCGCTCATCGCTGGGAAGAGCCGGCAGTTCAAGGCCACGGGCACGTACTCGGATGCCACGACGCAGGATCTGACGGCGTCGGTGACGTGGGCCTCGTCAAGCCCGAACACGGCCACAGTGAGCAATGCCGCGGGCAGCAATGGGCTCGTCACTGCCATCAACGCTGGCACGGCGACGATCAGTGCGACGCTGGGCTCGGTGTCCGGCTCGACGACGCTGACCGTCACCGCATGCCACGTCACGATTAACGAGGTGACGACGGGCGGGGCCTCATCGGGCTTGGACGAGTACATCGAGCTCTACAACGGGTGCTCGGTTTCCATCGATCTGAAGGGCTGGAAAATCGTCTACCAGTCCGCTGGGGGATCGAACGATATCAACCTGTTCTTATTCTCAACTACAGCTTCAACTCTGATGTCGCCGGGCAGCTTCTTGCTCTATGCAGGGACCAATTACTCGGGTAGCTCCGATGGGAAGCTCAGCAGCGGCCTTAGCCCTACCGGCGCTGGCGTGGCTCTGAAAGATGCTTCTGGCAATGTCCGTGACTCCATGGGCTACGGAACGGCGACGAATACGTATGTCGAGGGCACAGCGGCTGTGGCGCCCGCCGTAGGGAAGTCCGTTAGCCGGTTCCCTACGGATGGCGTGGACACCGAAAACAACGCGAATGACTTCCACGAGACAGCCCGGACGCCCAAGGCGCCTAACCCCTGAGCCTCACAGCGGGGCGCGCTGCCTATAGGGCGCGCCCCGCGCTCATCACCTGCACGGGGCCGTGAAGCCCTGCCTCACGCCCCGCAGCTCCCCGTGACACGAAAAAGCCCCGCCTCCCACGAAGGGAGACGGGGCTTCAACGCTCCAGCCGCTTGGCCGCGGAGGCGCGGCTACTCCGGTTTGAAGTGCCACACCGCGCGGTGGTGCGGGTGCTCGTCGAGCGTCCAGGTCTGCTTGCGCTGCGCATCCCAGGAGAACTGCTGGATGCCCTTGGCGAGCGTGTCCTGGGCCTTCACCGCGTGGCCCGGGGTCGCGTGGTACAGGTGCCCAGGGGAGCCCATCGTCGCGATGTCGAAGCCGTCACCACGGGCCACCACGCCGGCCACGCGCGCCAGTGGCACCGAGAAGGCCTCCGTGGCGCGCACGCTGCCGCTGGCGTCCGTCTTGAGCTTCCCCGTCTCCAGATCGAGGGGCCAGCGGATGATCTTCCCGCCCGTCTTGTCCTTGCGGTACTCCTGGCTCACCAGCGCGTTGTGCTTGCGGTCGACTGACAGGCCCGAGAAGACAGGAGCGCCCGGCTTGCCCTTGAGCTCGGGCGGCACGCGGTAGAAGCCCACCTGCGGCAGCACCACCGACGAGGTGCCCTTGGGCACCGCGGAGTGGTCCTTCACCTGGGCCAGCTTGTTCATGTCGAAGACGCGCAGGCCGCCGTGGGTGTCCGCGACGTAGAGGTAGTGGCCCACCATGCTGGCGCCGCCGGCGTGGCACGCCACCGGGGAGAACTTGCCGGGGTGCTTGGGGTCCGGCATCACCAGGTCCACGTTGCGGTACTTGGCCTTCTGCCCGTCGTTCGGGTGCGTGTAGTCGACGAACGAGACACGCGAGTGCTTGTTGTCCTTGGAGTGCCAGGTGACAGCCACCCAGTCGCGCCCGTGGATCTTGCCTTGGGCGTTGGCGTCGCTCGAGGTGGTGACGGCCTGGGGGAACCAGTTGGGCGTCGTCCCGTCCTCGTGGTTCCAGGTGAAGCCGGCCGGGCGCTGGTGCTTCATGCCGGTGGTGGGGTGGGTCGCGTGGTAGTGGCGATCCAGGGGCAGGTGGTCCAGCCCTCCCACGGGCTTGAGGGTGCCGGTGGCCACCGCCTGCGAGATGGCCTTGTCCGAGGCCGTGAAGCCCGTGGGCTTGAGCGTGGCGTCCGTCTTGACGCGCTTGAGCTCATGGCTCCCGCCACTGGAGGCGGCCTGGGCATGGGCCGGGGCCTTGGCGTGCGTCGAGGCCTGGGCGGGGTGGTGCGGCGCGGGGCCGCGCCGGAGAGAGCTGACGGTCATGTCAGGATTCTCGCCAAATGAGAGGAAGAGTTGCGAGCTGCCCCGCTCGCGTAACGTCCGGAAGTCACTGGAGTGGCCGGCACTGGGGGACGTAGTTCTTCAAGTATCCATCGAGGTCGCTCTGGCTGCCATGGAGCTCCAGGAAGCGAGCCGCGAGCGCGTGGAACGAGGCACAGTCTCCCGCCTGGGCCGCGGACAAGGCACTGGTGATGAGCAGGCTGCGCAGGTAGGGCTGGAGCTCCTGGGCCTGGCTGCACTTCGCATCCAGCTCGAGGAATAGCTCGCGCGCCGCCTTGTAGCCCTGGATCACCTGCCGCCGGAACAGCTCCTGGGAGTAGCCCGCGAGGATGTCGCGCTTGTCGCAGGAGGCGAGGGCCTGGTTGTACTGCGTCCCCGCGTTCTCGCGGGCGTTGGGTCCCACTCCCAGCGCGGTCTTGATCTTGTTGCTGATGAAGTTGAAGGAGCGCGCGGTCGGGAAGCGATCCAGGAACAGCTGCCACTTCGCGACGGCCTCCTCCACGTGTCCCCGGAGCATGAGCGCATCGCCGTAGAGCTCGAGCACCCGCCGCTCGCGGTTTTCTCGCTGTCCGGGCGGGCTGGCCTCGGCCTCCTGGAGGGCCTGCTCCATCAGCTGGAGTCCTTCCTTCAGGGCGGAGGGCTCCTGGTCCGCGAGCGTGGGGCCCAGCTGGAACGACACGGAGTCGTCTCCACGGCTCCTGCCCGTGAGGATGAACTCGGCCACGGAGAGGGCCGCCTCGTCATCGAACCGCGGCGAGTCATGCTTCGACAGGCGCAGGCGCTCCTCGTCCTCGGGAGCGAGCTTCAGGTCCGTGCGCGAGAGGTAGGAGGCGCCCTCGAGGGCCGTGTGGAAGCGTCGGAAGTGCTCGGCGCTCTCACGAACGTAGGCCAGCGCCTGCTCGCGCCAGAGCTGCAACACCGCCAGGGCCTGGCGCTCGTGTCCGGCCAGGATGAGGTTGGGGTGCTTCGAGGCCAGGTGCGGGCGCAACGTGCGCAGCAGGTACTGCACCCGCATCAGCCGGTAGCCGAGGAGCATGGCGGACCCGGGCTCATCGAGCTCGGCCTGCTGGTGGGACTGGAGGAACTGCGCGGCCCGCTGCCCGAGGGCCTCGTTCGCGTCAGAGAAGGTCTCGGTCCGCTTCGTCTCCGCGGCCTTCAGCCGGGCGAGGATCTGCTCATGGCGCTCACGCGCGAGCAGGAACGTGGGTGCCTTGCTGACCACGGCGGCGAGCTGCTCGCTGGCCTCCTGGAGCTTGCCCTGATCCATGAGATCGATGCCTTGGGAGTAGCTCAGCAGGGTGTCCACGTCCGGGGCCCGGCTCTTGAGCCGCGGAGCCCCGCTGAGCTTCAGCTCCAGGCCCGCCACGAAGCGGCTCACGAGCTGTTGCTGGAGCTCGAAGAGCCGGTTCTTCAAGCCCGTCACCTTGTCGGCGACGAGGACCTTGCCCGTCCCAATCTCGATGAGCTTGATGTCGATGCGAAGCTGCGGATCGACGGCCTGGAACGAGCCGGCCACCGCGTACTGCGCGCCCACGAGCTGGCCCAGCCTCACCGCCGTCTTCGGATCGAAGTACTTGCTGCGCTGGAGCTTCTGCTCGTCGATGATCTGCTGGAGCTTCTCGCGCTCGACGAGCTGGAGCTGGTCCACGGCGGACAGGTCCGTGACCATCATGTCCGCGAAGCCCTTCTGCAGCACGTCGAGCGAGGCATCGCCCGTGTTGTTGTCGAAGTAGAGGACGGCGACCACTCGCTTGGAGGCCGTGCTCTCCGCCGAGGCGAGCACCGGGACGAGCAGGCCCCACAGGGCAATGGCCAGCAAGCGTGAGACGTGAACCATGGGCCTATTAGAGCCCGAACTGCTGGAGCGGTACATCCAGGCCGTGGCGCACCTCCTGGAGATGCCTCCTCCGGGAGCTACCAGGCGCCCCGATCAGGAGTGGGACGTCGCCTGGAGAACGCAGCGGGCCCGGTGGATGTCGGAGCGGCGACACGCTCTCGCAGGGCCCGCTCGGATCATTCGAGACGTTCCTCACCTCGTGCGTAGGGTGCCGCCACTCGTTGATCAGGAGGAGGCATATGCATCAGCGGTATCGTCGGGGCGTCGTGATCGCAGTGGTTGGCGTGGCGCTGGGCGCGGCGTTCGCTCAGTCGACCAAGGATCCCAAGCCGGGCGGTCTCAAGACCCCCACGCCCAAGGAGACCGGGGATCAGACGTACACGATCCCAATCGTCGCCGAGGAGAGCTTCAAGGCTGTCATGGACCGTGACGTGCGAGAGAAGCCCACGGTCATGCGCCGCCAGCAGTCGCTGCTCGAGTCCCGCTACGATCTCGCCAACCGGCCCGCGAAGCTGATGATGGCGGGCGGCCGCAGAGCGATCCAGCAGGGCGTCCGCGTGAAGCTGCCGAGCGGTATGACTTGGGAGAAGCTCGCCAACATGAGCCCGGACGAGATCCGCGAGAAGGGGCTCTTTCCGCAGGGCTTCCTGCCGCTGCCCCACGTGAAGCACGCGGTGGGCGGGCAGGTGTTCCCGCGCATGGAGATCGATGAGATCCGCAAGCAGGAGGGCCGCTCACTCGAGCGGTTCGATGCGGACTTTGATCTCCCCGAGCACCTGCTGCCGGAGTTCCCGCCGCCCATCTTCCTCTCGCAGCGGCCGGACCTGGGGGACGTGTCCCAGGGCAAGGTCCTCACCATCCGCAACTTCTTCGAGCTCATGAACGGCAAGCTCACGCCGGTGCAGATGGAGGGCCTGCGCCAGCTGCTCATTCCCTTCCCGCAGGCGGAGTTCAACGCCACCGACGCCCGGAAGGTGACCGAGGCGAGCCAGGGTGTCGCGTGTCTCGACTGCCACACGAACGGACACACCAACGGCGCCTTCCACCTGACCCCGGATCTGCGCCCGCAGGCCGCGCGCTTCCGGCTCGACACGGTCAGCCTCCGCGGAGTGTTCAACCAGCAGATCCATGGCTCGAAGCGCTCGCTGCGCTCCGTCGAGGACTTCTCCGAGTTCGAGCAGCGCACGGCCTACTTCAACGGGGACATCGCGGACGCCGCCAAGAAGGGCGTCAACGAGCCGGATCGCCCGACCCAGGTGGCGATGATGGCCCAGATGCAGAACATGTTCGACTTCCCGCCGGCGCCCAAGCTGCTGCCCACGGGACGGCTCGATCCGACGAAGGCCACCGAGATGGAGAAGCTGGGCGAGCAGGTCTTCCTCGGGAAGGGGCAGTGCGCGAGCTGCCACCCGCCCATCTCCTCCTTCCTCGATCAGCAGATGCATGACCTGAAGGTCGAGCGCTTCTACAAGCCGCAGATGATCAACGACGAGCTGATCCACGCCGACGGCCCCATCAAGACGTTCACGCTGCGGGGCATCAAGGACTCGCCGCCGTACCTGCATGACGGGCGCCTGCTGACGCTGGAGGACACGGTGGAGTTCTTCAACCTCGTGCTGGGCACGAAGCTGGAGCAGCGCGAGAAGGACGCGCTCGTCCAGTACATGCTGGCGCTCTGAGCAGCGCCAGCACCCGCGAGTCTCTCAGGGGAGGCTCGGGCCTGGCACCCACGCGTGCTACCAGCTCGAGCCTCCGCCTCCCGAGCCGTCCGAGGACGAGCTGGAGCTAGAGCTGGAGCTGGAGTCGCTGCTGGACGAGGACCAGGAGGAGTCCGAGGACGACGAGGACCAGGAGGAATCACTCGAGCTCGAGGAGCTCTCGACGAGCTGGGAGATGATGTACCTCTCGTTGAAGGAGTAGCCGCACGCCCCGCAGGTGAAGGTGTGCATCCCTTGTCCGGACGAGGAATAGGTCGGCTCCAGGGTAATGTGGGTGGTCTTCTTCATCCGCGTGCCGCACTCCCTGCACTTGCGGGCAGACATCCACCACAGCGCGAGGATCCCCGCTCCCACCCCTCCCAGCCCGATCATCTCGATGTGATTGGCGATGAAGTCAGAGACGCGATTCAGCACAGGCTCCGGGTAGTATTCCGAAGCCGGGCTCTGGACGACGGGCGGCGAAGACGTGCTGCCGGAGGAGATCCGGGCGGCGATGGCCTCCAGCCCTGCGCGGATGGCCCCGGCGCGATCGCCGCTCCGGAGCTTCGGCGCCACCACGTCCGAGCAGATGGAGCTGGAGGTCCCCGAGTTCAGCACTCGGGCCAGATCCGTCCCGGGCTGGATGTAGAGCATGCGCGGGTTGAGCACCACCAGCAGGAGCGCGCTCTTGCGCCCCGCGTTCCACTGATTGAGGGTGCGCACCGCGGCGGACTTGGGAAGCTCTTCCGTGCCGTCGATGAGAGTCACCACCGCGAGCCGGGCGCCGGTCTGCCGCTCCAACTGCTCTCTCAGCGTGGTGAGCTGGGTGAGCTCCTCCGGCTTGAGCAGATGGGCTTCATCGTAGATCCACGAGGGTGGGGGAGAGGCTGGAATGTCCGCCCAGGCCGCCGAGGAGACGGAAAAGAGAGCCAGCAGGCCCAACGTGGAGGCCCATCGAATCCCACGCGCTTTCGTCAGGTACATCCGGTCCCTTCCTATGGCTGAACTTGGGGAGAACAGCTCCGGCTCAAGCGAGCGCCTGCTCGAGCTGGCGCTTCAAGGTGTGCTTCTCCTGCGCGGCGGCCATCCGGTTCTTCATCGCTGTCACATGGACTCGCACGGCGAGCGTGTTCGAGACATCGATCTCATTGCCGCAGCTCGCTACCGTGATTCCCAGGGCTCCCGACGGATCCTGCAACGACACGGCGCTGTGCGGTGTGATGTACGCCGCCGGCGTCGAGTTGCTCACTCCCGCGTAGCGGATGAACCAATTCGGGAAGCTCAGCCCCGGCAGGTTGGTGCCCGGAGGCAACGTCCCCGCCAGGTAGTGCTCGACGCCGTTGATGTAGAAGCCGGACATCATCGAGGTGCTCAGCGGCACACGCGCCAGGGGCCTGAGGACGTCGAACAACCGCGACCAGGCCAGCACCGCGTCCGCGTGCGCAGCGACAGCGTCCACGGCCTCTCCCAGCCCCTCTTGCAGGTTCTGCAGGTGGGTCCGTCCGGCGATCAGCCCTCCGCCCACGGTGCTGGAGATATAGGAGTTGTCGTCGTCCGGGCTCCGCCGCTGGTTCACCGCGTCTGCCGTGATGGAGTTGCGGCGGCCTTCCCACGCGATGAAGGTGCCACCCACGATGCTGGAGGGCACGCTGGCCGAAGGCTTCAGCGCCGTGGCGAGCGCCGAGTGCACCACCTTGTTCTCGGTCCGCGAGGGGTAGGAGAAGCTCATCTCCGCATCGATCAAATACGGCCCCTCGGCCGTCGCCATGCAGTTCTCCTGGTGCAGGTCTGTCAGCCCGAACATGCAGGCGACGCCCGCGAGGCGGCCGAACTTGTGGAAGAACCCGGGAATGTGCGCTGGCGCGATCTGCCGGGCGCGTTGCTTGAACTCCATGTAGCCGTAATGGCCGTCGTCCTTGCGGCCCCCCGGGATGACGCGCAGCACCGGCAGCTCCACGCCGAGCAGCGCGAACAGGCTGTCCGTGTGGGTGCCCAGCCCGAGCAGGTGGGGCCTCGTCAGCCGGAACGAGTCCGCGTCTCCCATCAGCAGCATCTGGAAGGTGAGCTCCGAGGGCTTGTAGACGAACTTGACGCCCGTCGAGGACGTCACGATGGCGACGCGGTGCGCGCACTTGTGCGGGTCGCTGCCCGCGATGAAGATGGACTGCACGGAGTGGGTGAAGTTGAACGCCTGCCTCAGCAGGTTCGCATCGTGGAGGATGCGCCCCGTCATGCTCAGGGCAAAGCCAATGTGCGAGTCGATGACGTATTGGATGAGCTTCGCCACGCGCTCGCTGCGCGTCTCGGGCTGGGCCGAGAACAGGCTCTTGATGCCCTTGATGAGGCTCGACGTGGTGGTGGGAGGGCTCCACTCCCCGTAGCGCTGCAGGATGGCGGCGCACATGCACGGGCCCAGCAGATCCAGGGCGGCGCGCTCCATGAAGTTGGAGGACTCCCAGACCGCGAGCCACCCCGGGGGCGCCTCGTGCCGCAGGGCTTGACCCATCCAAGACGCCAGCTGACCGAGCGCCGCTTCAAGGTGCGGGAGGGAGGCCTCCTGGAGTTCTTCGGGGGGGCGGCGCATCTCCTCGATGCTCTGAAACGTCTCTCGTACGCTCCGCAGGGCATTCCTGATGGCTGCGTCGAACATGGGCTGGGCTCCTCTGGCCTCCAGCGTCGGCCCGTTGCCCGATCCAAGTCAAAGACCGGGGGGAGCGGCTTGGCCCAGCAGACTCCCAGCGTAGGGACGTTACTCCTTGCCCGAGCCCTTCGGCGGGCCCTCGCTGCCCAGCGGTGACAGCTTCCCGGACAGGGCGCCGGCCTGCTCGTGTGGCATCAAGTCCCGCGGCGAGCGGTAGTACTGCATCGGCGAGTAGTGCAGGAAGTTCGAGACGCGGCTGGTGTACAGGCACGCGTACTGCTCCACCTGGTAGCCGAAGCGGCTGTTCTCGTTGCCCTCCTTGAACAGCAGCCCCCAGTACGGGTTGAAGCCTTCCTCCACGTCCCGCTCCAGCGTGTCCGCGATCCCCGTCGCCTCCTTCAGCGCCCGGCGCACAAAGTCCAGCTCCGCCTTCAGGTGCCGCCGCGTCTCCTCTTCCCGCGCCCGGTCCGCGGGGCTCTGCGCGTCCCGCTCGATCCGCCGCTCCAGCGCGTTCAGCGCCGTCTTCAAGGCGTTCACCTCGTCATCCAGGCGCGCCCGCGTCACCTCGATCTCCGACAGCCGCGCGATCTCCTCCTGCCGCGAGTCCGTGTAGGTGATCTCGTCCTCGATCTCCTGCACCACCATGCACGTGCGCCACAGCGAGGACTTCTTCGACTTCAGGATGTCGCCGTAGATGTGATCGCCCACGTAGAGGATGGTCTCGCCCCGGTGGCCGGTGAACTCCTCGAACTGCGCCAGGTTGCCGCCCGAGTACACCTTGCCGCGCTCCAGGCTCTTCGCCTCGCCCACCACGGGCCCCGCCTCCGTGGAGCTGTCCAGCTCCAGGAACGGCCGATCCCCGCCGAAGAACCCCGGCTTGCCCGCCGCCGTCACGACGAAGTCGAAGTAGTTGCGCCAGCTCGGGTACTCCGGGAGCGTGCCGTCCAGCAGGTAGCGCATCACCGCGTCCGTGTAGTCCCACGCCGAGTTCGTCAGCAGGAACAGCCGCTTGCCCCCGGAGCGCAGCTTGTGCAGCGCCGGCCCCAGCTCCGGATCCAGGAAGATGTAGCGCGACAGATCCTTGCGCACCTCGCGCTTGAGCGAGTTGTCCCGGTGCACCGTGTCGATCGCCTCGCGGATGTTGTCGTAGAGCTTGCCGTAGTCCACCCGCTGGCCCAGCGACTCCAGCAGCTCGATGATGCCCGCGAACAGACACGTCTCCGGCAGCGCGAACAGCGTGTCGTTCCACGCGAAGCGCGGATCCCTGGGGCGCACCAGCTTGTTGCGGTACAGCTCGCGCCGCACCTCGGGCGTGAGCGGACGCAGCCCGTGCCACCCGCGCCCCACGTGCCCGAACCGATCCATCTTCAGGATGTTGCCGTGCACGCGGTCCACCGCCAGCCCGCGCATCACGAAGTGGTGATCGTAGAGCAGGTGGCCGATGACCGGGTTGTACCCGTACTCGCCCACCAGCTTCGCCAGCGTCATGTCGAACGAGAGCTGCTCCAGCCGGCGCATGTGGTAGATGGCCAGCGTGTAGTCCATGTCGAAGCCCACCAGCTCGATGCTCGACATGCGCAGGTTGCGGTTGACGAACACGTCCCTGGCCCGAGGCACCTCCGGGCGCTCGCGCGGCCGGGTGAGCAGGCGGGAGAGCCCCTCGTCGTTCAACAGTTCCTGGGCGCGGCGGGCCGCTTCCTCGGCGCGGGCCTGGTTCAGCGCCGAGCGGAAACTGCCGTGCAGGGGATCCGGAGTGGAGCCGCCGGGGATGGGGGTGTTCGCGGGTGCAATGGGTGCCAAGGGACTCCAAGTCATAACACGCGCCTCGCGCTCCAGCACCCGGACGGTGAGTCCTCCTTGCGGGTATGCAAGGGAGCGTGGCACGCTCGGGGGCTCGATGCGGTCCCCAGCCAGACGCCAGCCCTCGGACGCCGAGATCCACGCGCGGCTGTCCGCTCGAATCGAAGCCCTGGAGGACCGGGTGCGTCGGCTGGAGCAGCACGTGCGCCGCGCCGCGTCAGTGGGCCAGGTCCGCGCCAAGGCCAGCACTCCCGCTCGGCAGGCGAGGCCCCAGCGGCCTCGGCCCCGGTGCCCTGGCTGCACGCTGGAGCTGCCCCGCGGACGCCGGGGCGAGACGTGCGTCTGGTGCGGCTTCCACTTCTCCGCCGTCCGGCGCCGGGCAGGCAAGGGATGACGGCCTCCTACCGGCTCACCGGGCAGATCGAGGCGGGAGACCTGGCCGAGCTCTACAAGGCCTCGCGGGAGTCCTCCGGCGACGTGGTGGTGAAGCTGTTTCACCCAAAGACTTCGGATCCGGCCTACGCGCGGGCGCTGGCCGAGACCTCGAGCGTGCTCGCCTCGCTGCCTCATGCGGGCATCGTCCACTCCGTGGACATCGGCTTCGTGAAGCAGCGGCTCGCCGTGGTCCGCGAGCATGTGGACGGCTACACGCTGGGCACGGTCCTCCAGCGGCTCCATACCAAGGAGGTCATCCTCCAGTCGGCCCTCGCGCTCTATCTGGTCATCCAGCTGCTGGAGACGGTGCAGCAGGCGCACGATGCGGGCGTCATTCACGGCGCCATCACTCCCGGCAACCTGCTGCTGTCCCGCGAGGGCGTGCCGGGCATCTGCGACTTCGGCGCGCTGAGGGCGCTGATGGCGGTGCCGGAGCTCAAGCGCAGCTTCGCCACCCGAGGGCGCAGCGCCTACCGCGCTCCCGAGGTGGGCCGTGGGGATGAGCCCTCCGCCGTCTCGGATGTCTACTCGCTGGGCTCGATCGCGTACGAGCTGCTCACCCTGCGCGAGGCCGTTGTCTCCGGTGGCAGCCTCAGCACCCGGAGCGGAGGGCTGCCGCCTCCGAGCCGCCTGGATCGCCGCATCAACTCGCGGCTGGATCCGCTCATCCTGCGCGCGGTGGATCCGCTGCCCAGCCGGCGCTACCGCTCGGCGGGAGACTTCGCCTCGGTGCTGCGCAACTTCTTCTCCGCCAGCGGCGGCATGCCGGGCCAGGAGGATCTGCGCCGCTTCATCCGCGAGCTGGTCCCCAACGAGGTGAACCTCTCCACGCTCGGGGCCGTGCCTTTCTCCGAGCCCTTCTCGCTCACCCCTGTCTCCGGCGCCGAGATCGCCCACGTGCACGCCGAGCCCCTGGAGGCCTCGGTGGTGACGCGTATCCCGTTCAGCCGCTCGCTCAGCGAGGACGAGGCGGCGGCGGAGACCACGGAGGCGCCGCCACAGTTCGAGGAGTACAAGCCCGAGGCCTGGGGTGCGCGCGAGCCCACCCAGGCGGCCTCGCCCACGCAGGGAGTCTGGGGCGCTCAGGAGTCCACCCAGCTGGGCACTCCCGAGCAGGAGGTCGCGCTGGCGCCCACGCGCATCGCCGCCACCCTGATCAAGCCCGCGCTGGAGTCCACCCACGTCTCCCCGCCCAAGGTGGAGCCCACGCTGGACTCCACTCCCGTCGAGCCGCCCAGGACCGAGGCCTATCTCCCGCTCGAGCCCACCCGCGCCGGCCAGCAGCCCCCGGTGGCCGAGAAGGAGGACACCGAGCCGAGCCGCGTGGGCCCGCTGGAGAAGGGCTGGGAGGCTCCACCCGGCGCTGCGCCGCCCAAGGCGCGCAAGCAGCTCGTGCCGCTGGGCGGCATCATCGGCTCCAAGGAGGGCACCCAGGTCGGCCGCAACCCGCGCCTCAAGTGGGTGGAGGACTTCTCGGAGGAGAAGACGCGCCTCGCGGACGAGCTCAAGCCGGAGCCTCCCTCCAAGGGCGGTACCTCTGCTCGTGCCGCGCTCCCGCCTTCACCGCAGCAGCCCTTGCGCGCGATGCCCGCGTCCATGCGGCCACCGCCTGCCGAGGAGCCCACCCGGGCCTATGTTCCCAGGGAGCGGACGGAGATCCCCATGCCGCCGCCGACGAGCGAAGGCATCTCCATCGGGAATGACGGGCGGCGCCTGCTCACGGAGGAGCGCAACCTCCTGGCCATCGCACGCCGCAAGCGCCATGCGCTGGGGCTGGCCACCGCCATCGCGGTGGTGGGCGTGTTCGCCTTCACCCTCGCGGTGTGGCAGTTCCAGGCGCCTCCGCCCCCGCGGGCCTCGGTGCCGCAGCCGGAGAAGCCCCCGGCGGATCCTCGCGCCTCCGCCATCAGCGGCGCGGTGGAGCAGTACGGCACCCCGCCTCAGCCTCCCAAGCCCGCTCCCAAGCCCGAGTCGTCCAAGTCCACGCCCGGCGCTTCGGAGGGGCGGGAGGAGGGCGTGGAGCCGCCTCGGCCCGATGCAGACTCCGCCTTCCTCACCTTGCGCACCAACATGCCCGCGCGTGTCTTCATCGACGGGGTGCTACAGCGCAAGCGGGCGCCGCTGGCGAAGTATCCGGTGAAGGCCGGCAACCGGAGCTTCACCCTGGAGTCCCTGTCGACGAAGCAGCACGCCGAGTTCAGCCTGCGCTTCGAGCGCGGCGAGCACCGCGTGATCGAACAGAAGTTCGAGTCCACCCCGAGGCGCTAAATCATGGAGCGGACCCGCGTCTACGTCGTCGAGGATCAGCCCCAGCTCCTCAAGAACCTGATCAAGGTGCTGGGGACGTTCGAGGAGCTGGAAGTGGTCGGCACCTCGCAGGATGGCGAGGAGGCCGTGGAGGACATCGTCCGCGTGCGGCCCCAGCTCGTGCTGCTGGACTTGGAGCTGCCGGGCATCAACGGCATCCAGGTCACCCAGCGCGTCAAGCGCCGCGCCCCCGAGGTGGAGATCCTCATCCTCACCTCGTTCGAGGACGAGCAGAAGGTGTACGAGGCCATCCAGGCCGGGGCGTCGGGCTATCTGGTGAAGCGGGTGGGGCCGGAGAAGATCCGCTCCGGTATCCGCGAGGTGATGGAGGGCGGCACGGTGCTCGAGCCCATCATCGCCCGGAAGTTCTGGAACTACTTCCAGTCCATCCAGGCCAAGCCGCCCGAGAAGAAGGAGAACCCCTGGGGCCTCACCCCCACCGAGTTCGAGGTGCTGCGCTACGTGGCCAAGGGCCTGTCCAACGCCGAGGTGGGGCAGGTGATGACCCTGGAGCGCCGCACCGTGCGCACCCACTTGTCCCATATCTATCGAAAGATGGGAGTGAACTCGCACGTGGAGGCCGTAGTGTTGGCCCTGCGCGCTGGCATCGTCGACTTGTAGCGCCGCTGCCTCGTGCCGGGTATACGAGGGGCCATGCCCAAGGCTCCTCCGCGTCCTGCTGCTCCGAAGGCGGATCCCGCCCTCCAGTCCCTGCTCGAGGTTCACGAGGCCACCCTGTCCAATGGCCTGCGCGTGCGCTTGCTGGCCAACAACCAGACGCCCGTCATCAGCCTCTACACCTTCTTCCAGGTCGGCTCGCGCAACGAGCGCCCCGGCATCACCGGCATCAGCCACCTCTTCGAGCACATGATGTTCAACGGGGCCAAGAAGTACGGCCCCAAGGAGTTCGACCGTGTGCTCGAGTCCAACGGCGGCCGCTCCAACGCGTACACCTCCAATGACATGACGGTGTACTACGACGACTTCTCCTCGGACGCGCTGGAGACGGTGCTGGATCTGGAGTCGGACCGGATGCGCTCGCTGCGCATCTCGGATGCCACGCTCACCAGCGAGCGCGAGGTGGTGAAGGAAGAGCGCCGCGTCCGCGTGGACAACGAGATCACCGGCATGCTGGACGAGGAGCTGGGCACGCTCGTCTACAAGGCCCACCCGTACCGCTGGCCGGTGATTGGCTGGATGGCGGACATCGAGAACATCTCCCGCCGCGACTGCGAGGACTACTTCCGCACCTACTACGCCCCCAACAACGCGGTGCTGTACCTGTCCGGCGACTTCGATCCGAAGAAGACCCTGTCGCTGATCCGCCGCTACTACGGGGATATCCCCAAGGGGCCCAAGCCGCTCCAGGTGATTGACGCCGAGCCGCTGCAGAAGGGCGAGCGCCGCGCCGTCATCCGCCACCCGGCGCAGTCTCCCTCGCTGATGATCGGCTTCCGCGGCCCGCGCGCCACCGAGGCGGAAACCATGGTGCTGGATGTCATCCAGTACGCCCTCAACAAGGGCGAGGGGAGCCGGCTGGTGAAGGGGCTCGTCTACGAGCAGCAGCTCGCCGTGTCGGTGATGTTCGACTGGGGCTGGCGCATTGATCCGGGCACGATCGTCCTCTACCTGGAGCTCAAGCCGGACTCGGATCCTCAGAAGGCCGAGGCCGCCCTGTATGCCGAGCTGGAGAAGGTGGCTCGCGAGGGCCTCACCGAGCGCGAGCTACAGAAGGCCAAGAACAACCTGCGCGCTGATCAGCTCCGCGAGCTGGGCACCAACACCGGCCGCGCCCACGCCCTGGGCCACTACGAGGCCCTGCTGGGCTCGTGGCGCGAGATGCTCACGCTCCCCAACCGCTATGCCTCCATCACCAATGAGCAGGTGAAGGCCGTCGCGGCGAAGTACTTCGCTCCGGATCGGCGCTCGGTCGTCACCCTGCTGCCCGAAGCCGAGCCCCAAGCCGAGTCCGAATCCATTGCCGCCTCCGCCTGAGCCCCGAGGAAACCTGATGGCCTCCCGTTCCCGCGCCACCCCGAAGAAAGAGAAGTCGGCGTCTTCGCGCCAGCTCAAGCTCCCTGAAGTCACTGAGACGTCCACCTCCAGCGGCTTGCAGGTGCTCGCCGCCGAGCGCGGGCCTCTGCCGCTGGTCTCCATGCGCCTGGTGCTGCGCGCCGGCAGCGCCACCGATCCCAAGGACAAGGAGGGGCTGGCCGACTTCACCGTGCGCCTGTTGCGCCGCGGCACCGCCCGGCTGAGCGCCGACGCGATCGACGAGGCCGTCGAGTTCGTGGGCGCCAGCCTCGCCACCGGGGTGAGCGAGGACCTGATGTCCCTGTACATCACCACGCCCGCCGAGCACTTCCCGGAGATGCTCTCCGTCCTGGGACAGCTCGTCCGCGAGCCCCTCTTCCCGGAGAAGGAGGTGGAGCTGGCTCGCGAGCGCGCGCTGGCCCAGTTCGCCAATGATCTGGACGATCCCAGCTCCGTGGCGGACCGCGCCTTCACCCGCGCGCTGTGGGGCGACCACCCCTATGGGCATGACGTGGGCGGCTCGGCCTCGCACGTGCGCACGTTCACCCGCGCGGACGTGGAGCGCTTCTACCGCGAGCGCATCGGCCCCAAGGGCGCCCTGCTGGTGGTGGTGGGCGCGGTGAAGCCCGAGGTTGTCGCCGCCGAGGCCGAGAAGGCCTTCGGAGGGTGGGGGCAGAAGGATCAGCTCGAGCCCCAGCCGGCCCCACCCGTGGAGGGCGGAGTCCAGGCGGGCAAGATCATCCTCGTGGACAAGCCGGACCAGACGCAGTCCCAGGTGCGCATCGGCGGACCGGGCTACCGGCTCGGCCACCCGGACTACTTCGCGGCCACGGCGATGAACATCGCCCTGGGCGGTGGGTTCACCTCGCGGCTCGTCAATGAGATCCGCGTCGAGCGCGGCCTGTCCTACAGCGTCGGCAGCTACTTCGACGCCATGAGCGCTGGCGGCGCCTTCGCGATCAGCACCTTCACCAAGACGGCCTCCACGCGCGAGATCATCAACGTGGCCCTGGGCGAGGTGGCCAAGATCCGCAAGGGCGGCATTACCCCTCGCGAGCTGAAGTCCGCGCAGACGTACCTGGCTGGCCTCTACCCGATGCGCACCGAGACCAATGAGTCCGTCGCCTCCATCCTCGCGGACATCCGCGTGCACGGGCTGGGCGAGGACTGGGTGGAGAAGTTCCGCGAGCGGCTGCACGCCGTGACGGCCAGGCAAGTCAAAGAGGCCTCCGCCAAGTATCTGTTCCCCAAGGCCCCGGCCATCGTCCTGCTCGGCAAGGCCTCCGAGGTGCAGAAGCAGCTCAAGGGCCTGGGCCCCGTCACCGTCGTGCCGGTGTCGGAGTACGAGTGACCGAGCTCCACGTGCTCCACGAGGGCGCGGGAGTGCTCGTGGTGGCCAAGCCCGCCGGGGTGCTCGTCATCCCCGGGCGCGGCGAAGGCGGGCCATCCCTCCGAGAGCAGTTGGAGGAGCAACTGCACCGTAAAGTCTTTGTGGTGCACCGGCTGGATCGCGACACCTCCGGGGTGCTCGTGTTCGCGCTGGATGCCGAGCGCCACCGCGCCCTCTCCCAGGCCTTCGAGTCCGGCCAGGTGAAGAAGCGCTACCGGGCGCTGGTGCAGGGCAGGGTGGACGCGCCCCAGCTGGTGGACGCGGCGCTGGTGCCCGCGCGCAAGGGCCGCATGCGAGTGGCTCGGCCCGGCGAGCAGGGCAAGCCCTCTCGCACGCGCCTCCGCCCCGTGGAGAGCTTCGAGAGGGCCTCGCTCGTGGAGGCCGAGCCGCTCACCGGCCGCACCCACCAGATCCGCGTCCACCTGCTGCACGTGGGACACCCGCTGCTGGTGGATCACCAGTACGGCCGCGCCGAGCTCCTCACCGAGAAGGAGCTGGGTGGGTCAGGCGACGCCCAGGTGTTGGCGAGGACCCCCCTGCATGCGGCGCGGCTGGAGTGGCCCGTCCTGCCAGGCCTGGAGCCGCGCGCCGTGGAGGCCCCGCTGCCCGAGGACATGAGCCGCGCCCTGGAGCTGCTGCGCCGCCGCCCGTGAGCGTCAGCTTCCGACGCGTCGGCGTCCCGGGCTGACGCGTCGCCGCCACCCGTGCGCCCTGCGGTCGACGTGGACCCCGGCGCTTCCGCTCGGAACCTCCCATTTCCACCTCACTTCAACGCGGGGCACGGTCCTTGCTTTACGCTTTGAGTGTCTTCTTCCATAAAGTGTAGGATATCTGGCTATACCTGCTTCTAGAGGATGTCCGCGATAAAGATGATGCACTTATTCGCGGATTATTCTAGAACAGCTAAACAGTCGGGAGTCGGGGTCCATCCAATGGCCGGGCCGTTCGAGGCACAGCGAGAGCAACTCAAGGTTCGGCGGCAGCCACTCGCCGCCCGTGTCTGCTCCGTGACTGCGGCCTACAGCAGGCCTGTGCGGCTCACCTTGCCAGTGGGCCAGAGGGCCTTCACTCTCCAGAGCACCCACGCTGCAGGAAGCTCGGTTCGCTGTATTGCCCAAGTGAATGTCCTGCCTCTTGCTTCGGCGCTCGCACGCCGCGGCGCTGTCCCTCTCCTACACCTCTGCTGAAGCACTCAACTCGTTCTCACCCTGGTCGTCTTCGCACCTCTACAGTTTTCAACAACACGAGAATTTCGCAGTCCTTGAGAAATGCCCCCACAAGGGAGGAGCGCAATGCAGCAACTCAGCCGCAGTTGGAAGGGATTGATGACGGCGGGCCTGTTGGCCTGGACCGCCGCATGTGGAGGAGGCGCCTCGCAAGATGCGACTTCGGGCAACGGCCAGGGCGCGGCTCTGACGGATGCCGTCAAAGAGCCGGGCATGCCGCCCTCCAGCTCCGAGAGCTCGTCCGCTCAGAAGCAGGCCCTGGTGACGGCCATGGCGAGCGCCAACCCCCTGGCGCCCGTGGTCACCGAGTCCGGCTTCATCTCGCTGTCGGTGGATGGCATTGGCACCAACGCCGCGTCCGGCGTGGTGCAGGTCAACAAGCCCTCGGCGAACGCCACCGTGAAGGCCGCGTACATGGCGGCCGCCAGCACGGGCTTCTCCAGCTATCAGATCCCCAACGGCGGGGTGAAGATTGACGGGCAGAACGTCACCTGGAGCCGCACCATCCCCAGCGGCATCTCCTCGTACAACCACTGGGCGGACGTCACCTCGCTGGTGAGCAGCAAGATCAACTCCGCGCCTGTGGGCCGGGTGAACTTCACCATCACCGAGTCGAGCACCACCAGCGTGGATGGCGAGATCCTCGCCGTCATCTTCAACAACCCGGCCTCGCCCACTGTCAACACGGTCATCCTGCTGTTCGGCTCGCAGAGCACCAGCGGGGACGTGTTCCGCATCGGCCTGGCCGACCCCATCAACAAGAGCGATCCGAACCTGGGCCTGGACCTGTCCCTGGGCATCTCCTTCGGCTACCAGACGGGCACGACCTCCGAGCGGCAGATCAGCCTTATCGACGTCAACGGCCAGCGGATGACCTCCATGGCCGGCGGCCAGGATGACGGCGCCAACGAGGACGGCGCGCTGCTCACCGTGGGCGGCCTGGATGACTCCAACGCCAACCCCAACCCGACCGCCAATGGCCCGGGTCCGCGCGGCGACGACGAGCTCTACGATCTGCGGCCGTTCGTGGCGCAGGGCGCCACGCAGATCTCCATGTTCACGCAGAACCCCTCGAACGACGACAACATCTTCTTCGGGGCGCTGAACCTGACCTCGGCCGTCGCCATCGTGGGCGAGGGCATCGTCCTGGGGCCCGCGACGTCGAGCGGCGCGGTGGGCACCACCCACACCCTGACGGCCACCCTGCAGGACAACAACGGGCAGCCGCTGATCAACCGGACGGTGACGTTCACGGTGATCGCCGGCCCCAACGCCGGCAAGACGGGCACGGGCGTGACGAACAGCCAGGGCCACGCCACCTACTCCTATACCGGCGGCAGCGCCGCGGGCCGGGATGAGATCCAGGCCTCGTTCGTGAAGAGCAGCGGGCAGACGGGCGTGTCGAACTCCGCCTACCGTGACTGGTTCATCCCCAACCGTGCTCCGATTGCTTCCTGCTCCAACCTGGAGCTGGAGGCGGACGCGGTGTGCGGCGCCTCGGGCTCCGTCAACCATGGCTCCTCGGATCCGGATGGGGACGCGATCAACTGCACCCAGTCGCCCGCCGGCCCGTATGGCCCGGGCGTCACCAACGTCACCCTGACGTGCACCGACTCGAAGGGCGCCAGCGCCAGCTGCTCCGCCACCGTGCAGGTGATGGATCACTCTGGCCCGGCGATCAGCTGCCCCGCCAACAAGGTGGCGGAGTGCAACGAGGGCGCCGCCTACGTGGACACGGGCGTGGCCACCGCCACCGACAACTGCAGCGTGGCCGAGGTGAACAGCCCGCAGCCCGCGTACTACCCGCTGGGCATCAGCACCGTGACGCACACCGCGAAGGACTCCTCGTACAACACGGCCAGCTGCACCGAGCTGGTCACCGTTCAGGACACCCTGCAGCCGACGATCACGCTCGGCGGGTCCAGGGCGGTGGTGGTGGAGTGCGGCGCTCCCTACACGGAGGCGGGGGCCACGGCCGCCGACTCGTGCGAGGGCAGCCTGCCGGTCACCGCGGTGGGCGGCGTCAACACCCACGTCCCGGGCGCCTACGCCGTGACGTACTCGGCGAGCGACAGCTCGGGCAACAGCTCCAGCACCACGCGCTCCATCAGCGTCGTGGACACCCTGGCGCCGGTCATCACGCTCGAAGGGGCTGACCAGATCTACCTGGCCTGCGGCGATGACTACACCGAGCTGGGCTACACGGCCTCGGACGCGTGCGCCGGTGATCTGACGAGCTCCGTCGTCACCCACGGCGGCGTGGATGGCTACTCGTCTGGCCAGTACACGATCACCTACACCGTGGCTGACAGCGCGGGCAACACCACCACGACCCAGCGCAATGTCACGGTCGGGCCGTGCAGCACCAACACCTGCATCAACGTGCGCCTGAACGACTACAACGTGTTCCTGCTCGGCGACTACAACGGGGGTCACGACGTGCTGGGCAAGGTGGCGGCGGGTGGCAACATCGTCCTGGACAACTTCGCGGTGGGCTCGGCCCTGCCGGCCAGCGACACGGCCAACGTGCTGGTGGCGGGTGGCAACCTGACCCTGTCCAACGGCGCTGTCTGGGGTGACGCCGTCTACGGCGGCAGCCTCAGCTCCGACCAGACAGTGTCGTTCCCGCGCGGCAGCGCGTCTCAGGGCACGCCGATCGACTTCACCGCCCGCGGTGACGAGCTGCGCAAGCTCTCCAGCGATCTGGCCGCCCGGCCGGTCAATGGCACCAAGACGCGGTACAACTGGGGTGGCATCTACCTGCAGGGCACCGACTCGAATGTGAACGTGTTCAACGTGCCCGCCTCCGACTTCAACGGCGCGGTGTTCTTCTCCATCGACGCGCCGGCTGGCTCGCTGGTGGTGGTGAACATCACCGGCCCGTCGGCCTCGTTCGGCGGCTTCGGCACCCAGTTCAGCGGTGGCATCGATCAGCACGGCGTCCTCTACAACTTCGTGGACGCCACCAGCATCACCGCCAACGGCTTCGGCTTCTGGGGCACGGTGCTGGCGCCGAAGGCGGACATCACCTTCAACAACGGCAGCTTCGATGGTGGCATCTACGCCAAGTCGCTGACTGGCAACGCCGAGGGCCACATCAACCCGCTGAACGATCACGACATCTGCGACGCGGCGCAGCTGAACTGATCTCCTGAGTCCACCCGCCCTGCCTGGATCCATCCAGGCCGGGTGGGAAGGGGCCCCAGCACTCCACGGCTGGGGCCCCTTTTCATTTTCCGAGGCGCCCGAGGCTCAGGGCTTGGCCAGGAAGAATTCGTTCGAGCTGCCCGTGTGCCCCGCGTAGTCCTCGACGATGAGGGACAGGGTGCTCTCGGCGGAGTCCTGGGCGGTGAACTCCTGCTGGAGCACTCCCACCTGGAAGGCGTCACTCACCTTGGGGTTCACGTTCCCCTGGGTGGAGCGAACGATCACCCGGCCCTGGAAGAGCGCCGCGTCCGGCCCCTGGGCCCGCATTGTCACGGCGAAGGGCTGGCCGCGGACCTGGGGGCCGATGGGATCGATCGTAAAGCCGGTGAGGTTGAGCGGAGGCTTCACCTCGAACCCCTGCTCGAGCACCACCTGCCGCCCATCCTCGAACTGCACCCGCAGATCCTGCAGGCCCATCGGCAGCCAGGGGATGATGTCCAGCGTGAGCCGGCGCCCGTGGTCGTCGATCCGAGAGAGCTCGAAGTCCCGATCGCCGACGCTCGCCTTCACGGGAGGCGTCACCATCACCCGCCCGGAGTCCCCACCGTAGTCCACCTGGACCGGGAACTGGCCGTCGAGGTTGAGGGTCAGCAGGAACCTCGAGTCCGCCGGCATGCTCGCGGGCTCGGCGGAGGAGAGGAAGGGCAGGGGCGTCTCGGCCGAGCCACATGCGCACAGCCACAGCACGGGCATGGACACCCATTGGCGCCTGACGGACATCTTCGAACCGACCCCCTGGAACGAGCGCGGACCTTTCCGCGTCCCCCCAGCGTCGCTCAGTTCGGGCGGACCCGGAAGGAGTTCGACAGCCCCTTGTGGCCCTGGGTGTCTTCCACCAGGAGGTAGATGTTGGCCCCGGGGTGGGACATGGAGAGCTCCTCGACGAGCACTCCGTCCACGAAGGCCCCCGGGGTGACGAGCGTCAACGTCCCCACGCTGGCGCGCAGCGACACCGGGGCCTGGAAGAGCTTCGCCTCCGGCCCATCGGCCCTGAGGGTGATCTGGAACGGCCTGTCGCGGACCTGCTCCGGGATGGGATCGATCAGGAAGCTCCGGACGCCGCCCACGAATCCATCCTGGGGATTCGGGTTGGGGCCGTTGAGCGTGGCCGCTGGAACCACCGAGAAGGCTTGCTCGCGCACGGCCTCGCGCCCGTCCGCCAGCGTGAGCTGGACGTCGTAGGCTCCCTCGGGCAGCCCCTCGGGGACGGGGACGATGAGCGTTCCATCCGGCTCGGCGAAGGGGACGTCCACCTCCTGCCCGGCGAGGCGCATCGCCATGCTCAGCTGCGCGGGGTCCACGCCGCCCGCCTGGTAGTCCACCGTGAGCGGCAGCACCGCGTCCACTCGCACCGAGAGGGTGGAGGGGACGCCCGCGGCCACCTGCCCAGGCATCACCGAGACGATGGAGGGGGGCGGGAGCTGCGTGGGCCCGCAGGCGCAGAGCAGGAGCGGCCACAGCACCCAGGAGGTTCGCTTCATGGTTCGTACCTCACGCCGATGGTGGCGCCCGCTCCGCCGAGCTGGGCATCCAGGCGGCCTGTGCGGGCGGGGCCGTATTCGCCCCGCAGCTCGCCCAGGACGCTCACGCGGCCCAGACGGTAGGCCCCTTGCGCGGCCAGGAAGGCCATGGCGCCCAGCTTGCTCTCGCCAAAGCCCGGCTGGAAGTCGCTGGAGACATGGTGCTGGAAGGGGAGGACTCCCGCTCCCAGGCGGCCGTACAGGGTGAAGCCCGAGCGCTCGAACACGGCCAGGCGCGCCGAGGCCAGCACCGGGCCCGCGAGCACGCTCGAGTGCAGCGTCCCGTAGCCCTGGATCGTGGCGTCCAGCGAGGCGCGGCGCAGCCCCACCTCCAGCTCCGCCGCGAGCTGCTCGTTCCAGACCGGGAGAGGGTAGGAGGCTCCCAGGGCCAGCGTGGGCCCCCGGTTGGCGCCTCCGGCGAAGAAGCCTCCCGCCAGCAGGTGCACCGCCACCTTCTTGGGGCGGGCCGTGGGCGCAGGCGGAGGCGCGCTCACCACCACCACGGGCTTCGGCGGCTCCTGCGTCGTCACGCCGGCCTGGGCCCGCGCGGTGTCCTGCCCGTCACGGCGCCGCGCCTCCACGGAGACGGACTTCGCCTCGGGCGAGGGGCTCACGCGGTAGCGCAGCGGGGCTCCGGGCTGAGGCTCCAGCCGGGCGCCCTCGGAGGCGAGCTGGAGGTCCGCGGCGCTCAGCGGCTCCTCTCCCGCCACCACCAGCCAGCCGCCCGAGACGGGCACGGGATCCGGCGAGAGCAGCGCCACCAGGGGGTGGTGGTCCGGCACGTCGATCTTCACCACGCGGTCCGTCTTCAACGTCCCGCGCGTGGCCAGCACGTGCGCCTCTTTCATTCCGGGAGGGACCTCGATCGGCACCTGGGCCCGGCCTCGGCGATCCGCCTTCACCGGCCCGAACTGCGTGCCCCCGAGATCGATCACCACCTCCGCGCTGGGATCCGTCGTCACCGGCAGCGTCGTCCGCCCCAGCAGGGGGATGCGGACGACTGCCACCTCGGGCGGCACCCCGGGCGGGCTCACGTAGAAGAGCAGGAACGCGGCCAGCGGATAGCGGACGTCCGGCGGCGTCCACTGGAACTTCCGGACCGCGCCCGCCTCCACCACCTCCTGCGCGAAGCTCCCGGCGGAGGCCTTGGCTCGCACGGGGCCGGTGCCCTCGGGCACGCGGACTTCCAGCGCCACCGCCTTGTCCTGCCCGAGCACCACCTTGGCCGGCGTCGCCCGCACCTCCGGCGCTGCCGCCGCCGCGACTCCCGGCACAACTCCCAGAGCAACGGAAAGCAGGAACAGCAGGCGCATAAGGAACTCCCAGCGAAGATCACTCCTCGCCGGGGTTCTGGTCAATTCATTCCTCGGAGGGAGCCGTTTCGGGCGCCTCCGGAGCAGCCGCCTCTGTGGTCGAAGGTGAGAGCGGCTTGTCCGCCGGGCCCGTGGGGCGGGCGCTCGGCGGGCTGAAGGCGGGCTTCTCGGAGGGGGCGCCGCCGCGGCCGTGCACCAGCGTCTTCGACTCGGACTTGAAGGTGATGTCCACCTTGTCCCCGCGCACCGCCGTCACCAGGCCCAGCCCGAAGGTGGGGTGCTGAAGCACCTGGTCCACCTGGTAGGTGTCCTTGGGGCTGTACTTCGGCGCGTTGGCGAGATCCTTGCCGGCCAGCTGGTCCTCGAAGGAGATGACGACCTTCTCGGGCTTGTCCGCCCGGGCCGTGCTGGCGCGAGAGGAGGTGCCACGAGAGGAGGCCGTGGGCCGGTCCGTGATGCCGGGCGCGCTGCGGTAGACGTGGTCGCCTCCACACGTGTTGCAGCGCACGCGGACAATCTTGGTGCCCACCATCGCGAGGATGGTGTGAGCCAGGGTGAGCTTGCAGCGAGTACAGAAGGCATCAACCTCGCCGCCAACCTTATAAGTAGCCATCGGGGTGCTCGGTTCGGGCCTTGGGGGCCCGGGTCATGAGAAAAAGGGGGGGCGCAACATAACGATCAGCCCCAAGGAAGCACAACACGTCTCCACCGGGGACTTGTGCCGCTGAACCGGGCACGTAGAGTGGGGACCGACCCGCCATGGCCACCGAGAACGCAGACAAGGCGCCCAAGGAGCCCAACCTCCTCCTGCAGTCGATCGAGAACTTTGGCAAGGGGGCCATGGGTGTCGTAGCCGATATTGGCGGGGTGTCGCACCTGGCGTTCCAGGTTGCCCGCTGGTCGCTCAAGCGGCCCTACCGGTTGCAGAACCTGTTTGCCCAGCTGGACTTCGTGGGCGTGGGCTCCATCTTCATCGTCGCGCTCACCGGGCTGTTCACCGGCATGGTGTTCGCCCACCAGTCCTCGCGCGCCTTCGAGTTGTTCGACGCCGAGAGCATGGTGGGCCCCACGGTGGCGCTCACCCTCACGCGCGAGCTGGCGCCGGTGTTCTCCGCGCTCATGGTCACCATGCGCGCAGGCTCGGCCATGTGCACGGAGCTGGGCACCATGCGCGTCACCGAGCAGGTGGACGCCCTGGAGACCATGGCCGTCAACCCCATCCAGTACCTGCTGGTGCCCCGGGTGCTCTCCGGCCTCATCATGGTGCCGGTGCTCACCATGATCTTCAACACCGCGGGCATGGGCGGCTCCTACTTCGTGTCCGTGGTGGCCAACGCCATCTCCGCCGGCACCTTCCTCAACCGCACCCAGCAGTGGCTGGACCCAATTGATTTGTACGAGGGCCTGATCAAGGGCGCCATCTTCGGGCTCTCGGTGACGCTGGTGTGCTGCTACAAGGGCTACAACGCCTCGGGCGGCGCCAAGGGCGTGGGCCAGGCCACCACCCAGGCCATGGTCACCAGCGCGCTGTCCATCTTCATCCTCGACTTCTTCGTCGGCGTGATGCTGCACTAGATGAGCTCCGCCGCCTCAGAGCCGGCCGCCGGACGGCCGATGATCCAGATCGTCGATCTGCACAAGACGTTCGGCGACAACAAGGTGCTCACCGGGATCAACCTCACCATCCCCGAGGGCAGCACCTGCGTCATCCTCGGCGGCTCGGGCTCCGGGAAGACGGTGCTGATGAAGCACATGATCGGCCTGCTCAAGCCGGACCAGGGCCGGGTGATCGTCGACGGGCAGGACATCGTCCCGCTGGGGGACGCGGTGATGGAGCAGGTGCGCCGCAAGTTCGGCATGGTGTTCCAGGCCGCGGCCCTGTTCGACTCGATGAACGTGTACCAGAACGTGGCCTTCCCCCTGCACGAGCACACCAAGCTGCCCGAGGAGAAGATCCACGAGATCGTCCGCTCCAAGCTGGACATCATGGGCCTGCCCCCCTCGGTGGAGTCCAAGTTCCCGGCGGACCTGTCTGGCGGCATGCGCAAGCGCGTGGGGCTGGCGCGCGCGGTGGTGATGGAGCCGAAGATCGTCCTCTACGACGAGCCCACCACGGGCCTGGATCCCATCACCACCGACTACGTGGACGAGATGATCCTGGCGGCCCAGGAGAAGCTGAAGGTGACCAGCGTGGTCATCAGCCATGACATCGCCTCGGCCTTCAACGTGGCCGACTTCATCGCCTTCCTGTCCAAGGGGTTGATCATCGAGTTCGGCCCGCCGGAGCAGCTGCGCGCCTCGACGAACCCCGTGGTGCAGAAGTTCCTACAGACATGGTTCGAGAAGAACTAGCCGTGCACAGGGAAATGCTGGCACGCGGGCCCCAAACCGCTAGAGTCGTCGCGGCCGGACCCCTTTGGAGTCACCCCAGGTGAAGAAGCTCGTCACGCCGTTCCGTGTAGGACTGCTGGTGATCGCCGCAGGGGCCTTCTTCTTCGCGTTCTTCATGTTCGCGCGGAAGGGAGGTCTGAGTGACAAGGACTCCACCCATGTGTGGGCGTACTTCCGGGACGCCTCGGGCCTGAGCGCCAAGAGCCGCGTGCAGATCGCCGGCATCGGCGTGGGCGAGATCAACCAGATCACCCTGGAGGGCACGCGCGCCAAGGTGTGGCTGCGCATCCGCAAGGACGTGGAGCTGCACGAGGACGCCGTGCTCACCAAGCGCTCGGAGTCCCTGCTGGGGGACTACCTGCTGGATCTGAGCCCCGGCACCGAGCAGGCCCCCGCCATGCAGGACAACGGGCAGATCCGCCGGGTGATCGACACCCAGGGCATGGAGGCCGTGTTCCAGTCCTTGAGCCAGATCACCGCGGACATCCAGCAGGTGACGGCGGCGCTGAGGGACGTGCTGGGCGGAGAGAAGGGCACAGGCTCCTTGCAGCACATCGTGGAGAACCTCATCCGCCTGTCGGACTCCGTGGACCAGACGGTGCGCGCCAGCGGCGAGCGGCTCAACGCCATCCTCACCAACTTCCAGGGCGTGTCCGAGGACGTGCGCGGGCTGACGCGCGAGAACGAGGCGGAAGTCACTCGGATCGTCGACAACATCGAGGGGATTACCAAGGACGTGCGCGAGGTGCTCACCACCGTGAAGAAGGTGGTGGGCACCAACCAGGGCGATCTCCAGGAGGGCGTGGCCAGCCTGAAGGAGACGATGCAGAAGCTGGATCGCACCCTGGGCAACCTGGAGGACATCACCCACACGGTGAAGGAAGGCAATGGCGTGGTGGGCACGCTGCTGACGGACAAGCAGCTGGGCCAGAAGCTCACCGACGCGGTGTCGGACGTGACGGACTACGCCAACCGGATCACCAACCTGCAGACGGAGGTGGGGCTGCAGAGCACCTACCTGGTGGCCCAGGGCCGCTCGAAGAACAGCCTCTCGCTGCGGCTGATCCCCAAGCCGGACAAGTACTACCTGCTGGAGATCATCGACGATCCGCGCGGGCTGGTGGAGGTGCAGGTGGTGCAGAACAACCCGCCCGCCTCCGGCCAGCCCGTGGTGCAGACGCAGAAGATCACCAAGGAGACCTTCAAGCTCAGCGCCCAGTTCGCCAAGCGCTACTACTTCACCACGCTGCGCTTTGGCCTGATCGAGTCCACCGGCGGCGTGGGCGCGGACCTGCACTTCCTGGAGGACGCGCTGACGCTGAAGATGGACGCGTTCAACTTCTCCGCGGAGGAGCTGCGCTACCCGCGGCTGCGCGCCACGCTGCGCGCCCAGGCCTTTGATCACCTCTTCGTCTCGGCGGGCTTGGACGACATCCTCAACGCCCAGCAGCGCGACACGGCCACCCGGCGCCTGATCGCCGGCCGGGACTTCTTCTTCGGCGGCGGCATCTTCTTCACGGACGATGATCTGAAGGCGCTGCTGCCCTCCATCCCGCTGCCCAAGTGACGCCCCCGGCTTGACGTAGCGGCGGGAACATCGTACCCCCCTGAGGCACGGGTCTTGCCCTGAGCGCCGTGCCCGGAGTCTTCAACCCCAGGCATCCCAGGAAGCATCATGTCTCTGCTCGTCGTCGGCTCGGTCGCGCTGGATTCGGTGGAAACCCCCTTCGGGAAGAAGGAAGAGGTGCTGGGCGGCTCGGCCACCTTCTTCTCCACCGCGGCCTCCTTCTTCAACCCGGTGCAGCTGGTGGCGGTGGTGGGCGAGGACTTTCCCGAGGCCCACGTGCAGTTCCTGCGCGCCCGGGGCATTGGCCTGGACGGCCTCACCCGCGAGAAGGGCCGCACCTTCCGCTGGAAGGGCAAGTACGGCTTCCAGCTCAACGAGGCGCAGACGCTGGACACCCAGCTCAACGTCTTCCAGAGCTTCGCTCCCAAGCTGCCCGAGTCCTACCGCGCCGCCCCCTACGTCTTCCTGGGCAACATCCACCCAGAGCTCCAGTCCCAGGTGCTGGATCAGGTGAAGGCCCCCCGCCTGGTGGCCGCCGACACCATGAACTTCTGGATCCAGGGCACCCGCGAGGCGCTGCTGAAGACCCTCAAGCGGGTGAATCTGCTCTTCGTCAATGACGCGGAGATCCGCCAGCTGTCCGGCGAGCACAACATCGTCAAGGCCGCTCGCGCGGTGCACGCCATGGGCCCCAGCCGCGTCGTCGTCAAGCGCGGCGAGTACGGCGCGCTGCTCTTCGAGCGCGATCACATCTTCGCCTGCCCGGCCTTCCCGCTCGAGGAGGTGTTCGATCCGACCGGGGCGGGGGACACCTTCGCTGGCGGCTTCATGGGCACCGTGGCCACCGCGGACCGCCTGGATCGCGACGTCATCCGCCGCGCCATGGTCATGGGCAGCGTCATGGCCTCCTTCACCGTCGAGCGCTTCAGCTTGGATCGGCTCAGGGACTTGACCCAGAAGGAGATCCACAAGCGCTTCAGTGATTTCCGGCAGTTGACCCACTTCGAGGAGCTGGCTCCCCCGCAAGGCTGAAAAAACGGCACTCCCCGACTTGACGGATGTGGGACGGCCACGTACGGTGCGCCCCCGCTGTCATTTTTGCAGACTCCTGGAAGACACGGGGAGGCCAGATCCGTGAGTGCCGCCGTGGAGGAAGTCGGGTCGATGGAGAACCGGAAGTCCGGGCGGGTCCCCTCCTGCATGCGCTGCTGGTGCGAGGGGGAGAACGTCACCCTGTACTCGCGCGTGGGCAACCTGAGCGAGGGGGGCCTGTTCCTGCGCACCAGCACCCCTCTGCGAGAGGGCATGCGGGCCACCGTCCGGCTGGGCGTGGGGGAGGAATACGGTCCCGAGGTCCAGACATTGGTCAAGGTGGTTTGGACGCGTCACAATGATAAGCATCGGCCTTCAGGTATGGGGCTGCAGTTCGAGTCGCTGGATGCTGCGAACCTGGAGCGACTCCGACAGATCATCTCCTACGCGCGAGCGCGCTGCCCCGGGGCTTGAGCTGCCCGGAGAACGACTGAGCGAGGCAGAAGAGACATGCGGATCGCCGTCATCTCCGATATCCACTCCAACATCGAGGCGCTGACGGAGGTGCTCCGCACGGCGGACCGGAACAAGGTGGACCGGATCGTCTCGCTGGGAGACATCGTCGGCTACGGGGCCTCGCCCAACGAGTGCTGCGATCTGGTGCGCTCGGTGACGGAAGTCACCTTGCTGGGCAACCATGATGCGGCGGTGGCCGGGCGGATGGACTACTCGTACTACTACGACGCGGCCCGGCACGCGCTGGACTGGTCCGCCGGGGTGCTCTCGGACGAGAACCTGGGGTGGTTGCGGAGCCTGCCGTACACGTACCGCATTGGCGAGGTGGGCTTCTGCCACGGCTCGCCCATTGAGCCCAAGGCGTACGAGTACATCTTCGCGCTGGAGCAGGCCCGGGAGCTGACGCCGTTCGTGTCGGAGCTGCCGGAGGTGACGTTCATCGGCCACAGCCACCTGTGCAAGGCGTTCGCCATTGGCAACGGCGAGGTGAACGACGTGGTGGCCCAGAAGTTCGGCATCCGCCGGGGCTACAAGTACATCATCTCGGTGGGCAGCGTGGGGCAGCCGCGGGACTACGACAACCGGGCCTGCTTCGTGATCTGCGACACGGACGCGCGCACGGTGGAGTACACCCGCGTGGAGTACGACATTGAGACGGCGGCGCAGAAGATCTTCGACGCGGATCTGGCGCTCAACTTCGGCAAGCGCCTGTTCCTGGGCGTCTGAGGGCGGGCCCGCTCCCGGGTAGCCTGGCCGCTGAAATGCGGCGGGGCAGCGGGAAACGTGGCATATACGCCCGCTGTGCGGAACCACAGCCTGACGACCCTGCGTCGGCCCCTGCTGGGCCTTGTCTCCACCGTCCTGATCGCGCTGGCTCCGGCCGCGTGCCGCAAGCAGTCCGCGGCGCCGTCCCCCGAGTACGATCAGGCCCACCAGCTCTTCAGCAAGCTGTACGGCCAGAAGCTGGATGAGGCGTACCGGGATCCGCAGATGGATCAGGTCCAGGCGCTGCTGGCCCAGGTGCCTCCCGACAGCCTGGATGCGCAGTCCGCCAAGGAGCTGGATCAGCGCATCCAGAACGGGAAGGCGAAGATGGAGAAGGCCCGCAAGGAGCAGGAGGACGCCATCGCCTCGGCGCACCAGGTGGACTCGTTCCCCTCCACGCCCTACACGCCGGAGCCCCCCGCCACGCCCAAGCCGCCCTCCGAGGCACCCAAGGATGCGGGTACGAAGGACCCGGGCCCCGGGGTGGGCTCACCGGCGTCCGAGCTGCCGGCCGGCTACCTGGGCTGCTTCCGCTCCACCAAGCCCATCAACGTGTTGGACCATGGGCTCCGGGATGCGTGGGAGATGTCTGATGCGGCGAGGTGCAGCCAGGCATACCCTTCCTTCGTGGGTCAGGTGGTCCTCGTCGAAGAGGGCAAGGTGCTGGCGGTGTTACCCCGGAGTGCCGTGCAGGTTATCTACCCGGACGGTGGGACAGGCTCTGACGGGGGCAGGTGAGCCAGCCGGCCCGGTTGCACGCCCGCTCCCGCCTGGAACACTCGAGAGTTCGCCGCGATGAACGAACAGACCTTCATGAAGTTGATGCAGCTCCTGCCCAAGTCCGCCCTGTCCTCGGCGGTGGGCGTGGCCACGCGCCTGCCCGCGCCGGCGCCCGTGCACCGCATGGCGATGAAGGCCTTCGCCAAGGCGTACAACGTGGACATGGAGGAGGCCGAGCACTCGTTCGAGCGCTACTCCACCTTCGCCGAGTTCTTCACCCGCGGCCTGAAGCCGGGCCTGCGCCCGGTGGAGGCGGGGGAGAAGGTGGTCGTGTCCCCGGTGGATGGACGGGTGTCCCAGGTGGGCTACTCGGACAACGGCCGGTGCCTGCAGGCCAAGGGCATTGAGTACACGGTGGATGAGCTGCTGGGGGACAAGGCGGCGGCGGCCCCCTTCCATGGCGGAGCGTGGACCACGCTGTATCTGTCGCCTCGGGACTACCACCGCATCCACGCGCCGCTGGCGGGGACGATTACGGGCTACGCGTACATTCCCGGCGAGTTCTGGCCGGTGAACCCCGCATCGGTGAAGAACAAGCAGTCGCTGTTCTGCGTGAACGAGCGGCTGATTACCTACCTGGATACGGTGGCCGGCAAGTGCGCGGTGGTGAAGGTGGGCGCCACGTGCGTGTCTCGGATCAAGGCCGCGTATGACGAAGTGATCACGCACGCGGGCAAGCCGGGCAAGGTGCACTCGTACGAGACGCACCTGCCGGTGGAGAAGGCCGGAGAGCTGGGCCGCTTCGAGATGGGGTCCACGGTGATCCTGCTGTTCGAGCCCAAGCGGGTGAAGTGGGACGACAGCCTGCAGCCCGAGACCGTGGTGCGGATGGGGCGTCGCATCGGGGAGATCGTGTGAGTCAGAAGATCAGCGGTGTGAAGGGGATGAATGATCTGCTGCCCGGAGAGCTGGGCGGAGACATGGCCCCGGTGGAGACGTGGCAGTTCATCGAGCGCGCGGCGCGCGAGGTGTTCTCCCGGTTCGGCTACGGGGAGATCCGCACGCCCATGGTGGAGGACACGGCGCTCTTCGTGCGCAGCGTGGGCGAGGAGACGGACATCGTCGGCAAGGAGATGTACACCTTCGAGGACAAGGGCGGCCGCAGCCTGTCCCTGCGCCCCGAGGGCACCGCGCCGGCGGTGCGCGCGTACATCGAGCACTCGGTGCTGAACCAGGAGCCGCTCACGCGCTGGTACTACGTGGGCCCCATGTTCCGCTACGAGCGGATGAAGACGGGCCGCTACCGGCAGTTCTTCCAGATCGGCGCGGAGGCGCTCGGCTCGAAGGAGGCGGCGCAGGACGTCGAGCTGATGGACATGGTGGTGCAGCTGCTGGAGCAGGTGGGGCTGAAGGATGTGTCGCTCAACCTGAACTCGCTCGGGGATGACGCGTGCCGGCCGGCGTACCACCAGAAGCTGGTGGACTACCTGAAGTCCCACCGCGAGCAGCTGTGCGAGGACTGCCAGCGCCGGCTGGAAACGAACCCCATGCGGGTGCTCGACTGCAAGAACGAGAAGTGCCAGGCGATCGTCAAGGCGGCGCCGAACATCCTCGAGTTCCTGTGCGAGCCCTGCAAGGCGCACTTCGCGGACGTGCGGCGCAAGCTGGACGTGCTGGGCATTCGCTACGTGGTGAACCCGCAGATCGTCCGCGGGCTGGACTACTACACGCGCACGACGTTCGAGTTCATCGCGGCGCACCCGGCGCTGGGCACAGCGAGCACGGTGGGCGGTGGCGGCCGGTACGACAAGCTCCTGAAGGCGCTGGGCGGGCCGGATGTGCCGGCGGTGGGGTTCGCGCTGGGGCTGGATCGGCTGACGCTGCTGTTGAAGGAGGGCGGGCAGAAGTACAGCGCGCCTCCGGATCTGTTCGTGGCGGTGGCGGACGAGGGCTCGGCGGATGCGGCCTTCGCGCTGGCCAGCAAGCTGCGCCACGAGGGGCTGAAGGTGGAGTTCGACACGCGCGGCGGCAGCCTGAAGAGCCAGATGAAGCGGGCGGACAAGACGAAGGCGCGCTTCACGTTGGTGCTTGGCCAGGCGGAGCGGGAGAGCGGCAAGGGCCAGCTCAAGCCGATGGCGGGTGGTGAGCCGATTGCGGTGTCGCTCTCGGAGGTGGCCCAGGCGGTGCGGGCCGCGGGGCAGGGGACGGCAGGGCAGGGCTGAGAGTGAGCAGTGCCCTGTAGGGATAACTTGTCTACAGACAGGTGGCTCGCCGTGTCTTCGTTGCAACTATGGAGCGACCACCTATCGCAGGGAACCGCTCATAAGTACGCAAGAGCGCGGATAAATGGGCGGAGTTGTCCAGGTCGAGCGGCTCTTCTGTGAGGCGAACAATCCACCCGCCTGTCACGGTACGCCGCGCCCGTAAGAGTAGGTCCGCATCACGGGCTGGGTCCGGGAAGCCGATGGCCCGTGCGGCAGCGTCGGACCAGTAGTTCAGCCACCCGAGGTGATGCGGAACTCCGGCGTAGCGCAAGCAGAGAGCAGAAACAGGATCGTGCTCCAAGTTCGGACGTCCATTCCCACGCCTTCTCGTTCAAAAGAGGACCGCTGCGGCTCGATGCCAGCCCGTTCTACCCCGGCGCAAGCCGACTCGCCGCGACTTCTTGCCTGTGTGACACCGAGTGCCCGGCCCCGCAGGGCAGGTTGTTTGTTATCCGGGCGCGGCGTCCTATTTTTTTCCAGACACCCCACCGGCCCACCGGTTTACGCGCGCTCCAAGTGATCAGAACAATGCGACCGCTTCGAGGCACGTAACCCCACGCCTCGGCGGTCATGTTCATCTGGAATTCTCGAGGGCGGGGGGCCCTCGGGGAGAGTCCTTGTGGCGCAAGCAACACAGGCTCGAAGACTCGGGCGGGAGCCCTCAGGCTGGGCAATGAAGCACGCCCTGCTGCTGGCCGTCATGGGGTGCATCAGCGCGTGCTCCTTGGGTCCAGGCATGCACATGGACGAGGATGCCTTCCGCGAGCGGTACGCCGGCAAGGCGGACGGCGGCGCCGACGACGCCTACGAGATCGTCCAGATCGACGCCTCTCTGCTCCAAAAGCAACAGGAGGCCCGGCGGCAGGCCCAGCCCGCTCCGCTGCAGGATCCGCTGGCACAGGCCGCCGTGGACTACGACTACCGCGTCACCGCCCATGACGTGCTGAGCGTGATCGTCTGGGATCACCCAGAGCTCACCATCCCGGCGGGCGAGTTCCGCTCCCCCGAGTCCGCTGGCAACCCGGTGGCGGCCGATGGGACGATGTTCTACCCCCACGTGGGCACCATCCAGGTCGCGGGGAAGACGCTGAGCGAGATCCGCCAGCTCCTGACACAGCGCCTGGCCAACGTCATCGAGCATCCGCAGCTCGACGTGCGCGTGGTGGGCTTCCGAGGCCAGAAGGTCCAGGTCACCGGCGAGGTGGCCGCGCCCAGCACCGTCCCCATCACCGACGTGCCCCTGCGCGTGCAGGACGCCATCAGCCAGGCGAAGGGCTTCACCGTGGAGGCAGACATGCGCGGCGTCACCCTCAGCCGCGGCGGCAAGACATACACCCTGGATCTCCAGGCCCTCTACGAGCAAGGAGACGCCAGCCAGAACTGGCTCCTGCAGGACGGAGACATCCTCAACGTCCCGGATCGCAGCCGCAACAAAGTGTTCGTGCTCGGCGAGGTCCGCAAACCCTCCTCGCGCCTCATGGTGAAGGGGCGGATGACGCTCGCGGAGGCGATCGGTGACACCGAGGGCTTTGATCCCGTCACCTCGAACCCGGCCAAGGTCTACGTGATCCGCGGCAGCTTCGATCGGCCCTCCATCTACAAGCTCGATGCGCAGTCGCCGGATGCGCTCCTGCTCGCCACGCAGTTTCAACTTCAACCACACGACGTGGTGTTCGTCTCGGCGCACGACTTGACGCGCTGGAACCGCATCATCAGTCAGATCCAGCCAACAGTTCAGCTGCTCTGGCAGGCGATAGATATCGGCAACCGCGCAGTCATATTGCAATCGCCATGACGAGCTCCTCCGACCGCAAGGCTCCTGTTCGCTCTCACCGCGGAGCACCAGATGGCGAGCTCGATCTGAGCAGTCACCTGGGCATCCTTCGCGAGCACCGCGGGACGATTGCCGCGACGCTGGCCCTGACGCTGCTGGGCGGGGCGTTGTACATGCTCTCCGCGCCGCCCCTCTACCGCGCCAGCGCTGTCCTCCAGATCGAACAGAAGAGCAGCAACCAGGGCGAGATCGACCAGATGCTCGCGCACTTCGCCGGGGACACGTCCACCGAGATGGAGATCGTCAGCTCGCGGGCCCTGCTGGGAAAGGTCGTCGACGAGCTCCAGCTGGATGTGGTGGCCCGGCCGCGGCGCTTCCCGCTGTTTGGCGAGGCGATCGCTCGCGCTCATGGAGACACGGGCCTCGCCGAGCCTCCGCTGTGGGGCCTGGGCCGCTACGCCTGGGGAGGAGAGCGCATCCGGGTGGAGCGGGTGAGCGTGCCGCCTGAGCTGGAGGAGCTCCCCCTCACGCTCGTGGCAGGGGAGGGTGGCGCGTACACGCTGCTCGGCCCGAAGGGCGAGCTGCTGCTCCATGGGAACGTCGGCACCTCCGCCACGGCGCCAGCGGATGTTCCCCGGCAGGTAGAGCTGCTCGTCGCCGAGCTGAATGCTCGCCCGGGCACGCAGTTCCGGGTGAGCCAGCGCTCCCGCCTCGAGGTGGTGGAGGAGCTCCAGCGCTCGCTGCACCTGGCCGAGAAGGGGCTCAACACCGGCATCCTCACCCTGGCCCTCGAGGGAGAGGATCCAATGGCGATCTCCGCGACGCTCGGGGCGATCGTGCGCCAGTACCTCCGCTACAACGTGGAGAGCCGGAGCGAGGAGGCCCAGCGAACGCTGACATTCCTCGAGAGCCAGTTGCCCGGGCTGCGCAAGGAGCTGGAGCGGGCGGAGGCGGCCCTGAGCGAGTACCGCGCGGGCAAGGGGAACGTGGATCTGGGGATGGAGGCCCAGTCCATCCTCCAGCGCAGCGCGGATGTCGAGCGTTCGCTCTCCACGCTCTCGCTCGAGCGCTCCGAGCTGCGGCAGCGCTTCACCGAGAACCACCCGGTGGTGATCGCCACCAACCGGAAGCTGGCGCGGCTCCGGTCCGAGCAGGCCGCTCTCAACACCCAGCTCAAGAGCCTGCCGGGCGCGGAGCTCACCTCGGCGCAGCTCATGCGGGACGTGAAGGTGGCCAACGAGCTGTACCTCCAGCTCAACAACAAGGCCCAGGAGTACCGGGTCATCGGGGCCAGCACCATGGGCAACGCGCGGATCCTCGATGAGCCCGTGGTGACCCGCAGCCCCGTGGGCGCCAGCAAGGCGGGAGTGCTCGCCGTCAGCCTCGTGCTGGGGCTGACGCTCGGTGTCGCGTTCGCCTTCACCCGGCAGGCGCTCCACAAGGGCGTCTCGGATCCCGCCACGGTCGAAGCGCAGCTCGCGGTTCCGGTCTATGCCAGCCTCCCTTGGGGCAAGGCCCCGTCGCGCCGGTTTCGCCGGAAGCGGGAGGCAGAGCAGGGGAGGCGGGAGATCCTCGCTCAAGCCCACCCCCACGATCTGCTCAGCGAGAGCCTGCGAAGCCTGCGGACCCGCCTCCAGCTCACGCTGAAGGACTCGCGCAACCGCGTGGTGGCCATCACCGGGCCGAGCCCAAGTGTGGGCACCTCCTTCGTCTCCGTGAACCTCGCCTGGGTGATGGCCGAGTCCGGCCAGCGCGTGCTGCTCGTGGACGGCAACCTGCGCGGGGGCTGGCTCTACCGCTGCTTCGGGGCCGAGCGCTCCCGCGGACTCTCCGAGTTTCTCCAGGGCACGGGCGAGCTGGAGCAGGGGGTCCAGCAAGTTCCCGGACAGAGCCTGTCCTTCCTGTCCACCGGAGCCCTCCCGCCCAACCCCGCCGAGCTGCTGATGAGCGACAGGTTCACGCAGCTCGTGGCGCGGGTGTCGGCCGAGTACGACGTGGTCCTGATCGACACGCCGCCCATCCTGGCGGTGACCGACGCGGCGCTGGTGGGCCGGCACGCGGGGGTGAACCTCGCGGTGGTGCGAGCGGGCCTCCACCCGATGCGGGAGATCGCCGCGGCCGTGCACCGGCTCGAGGAGAGCGGCGTTTCGGTGCACGGAGTCATCTTCAACGGCGTGCCGCGCTCGGCGGCGGGGCGCGTCGTGAGCGGCATCTATCAGTACGAGTACCCCACCGCGAGCTGAGCGAAGGCTGGAGCCCCCGTGAGCTGGATCCGACGCACAGGATTGGGCCTCATCGCCGCGCTCTACGTGCTCGCGGGGCGCTGGGGCTTCAACCGGCTGACCTCCGCGGATTCCGAGCCGGATCCGTTCCAGGAGCCTCGGATGTGGCTCGTCATGGGCGGGCTGGTGCTCGCGGCGGTGGGGCTGGTGCACTGTGCCCACCGTGCGGCGCGGCCGGGAGAGACTCGGAGCGATCCGTGGCTCCTGGCGGCGCTGCTGGGCTTCTTCGGGTACATGGGCACCAGCGTGCTCTGGGCGCCCAGCTCGAGCTTCTCCGTGACAAAGCTCTACGAGCTGGCCCTGGTCCTGGTGATGAGCGTGAGCTTCGGGCTCGCGGTGCTCCGCCAACCGGCGGCGAAGGTGCTGGACGCGTTCTGGTCCGTGGTGGTGACGGCCACGGCGCTGCTGGCGTTCGCCGGCGTGCGCCAACTGCTGGGCGGGGGAGGCGGCGCACGGCTGGCGGTGCTGGGAGGCGGGCCCAACGTCTTCGCCCGGCTCATGGGGCTGCTCGCGCTCGGATCGCTGTACTTCTGGTCTCGGCGGGGGCGGGCGTGGCTCTGGATTCCGCTGGCGGCCACCGGGGTGCTCCTGGCGCTGCTCACGGGCTCGCGGGGTGGGGCGAGCGCCATTATCGCGGGCATCCTCACCTTCCTCGTGGTGGGGCGCGTGCCGCTGCGCCGGCTGGTGCTCCTGGCCCTGTTCGCCACGGCCGCCGTCTCCGTGGCGATCCTGTTCACGCCGATGGGCCAGGCGATCAACCGCGCCGTGGAGGAGCGCTTCCTCAAGCTCACGCTGAAGTATGACAAGGGCAGCGCCTCCGAGACCAAGGTGTACCTGTCCGGGCGCGAGGAGCTGTACGCCGCCGCGTACGCGCTGGGGCTCGAGCACCCGGTGACGGGGGCGGGGCTCGCGGCGTTCCCGTCACTGGGGTTGGGCGTCTACCCTCACAACCTCTTCCTCGAGGTGTTCTGTGAGGGCGGCGCGGTGGGCTTGCTGTTCCTCGCGGGCGTGCTGCTCGCCTTCGTCCGCTCGGCGTTCCGAGGGCGCCACGGGCTCGATGGGGCCACGGTCGGCGCGGCGTTGCTGATGCTGATCGGCAGCCAGTCCAGCGGAGATCTCTACGACAGCCGCGCCATCTACCTGCTGATGGTGATGGCCTCGTGCACCTCGGTCGCCAGGCAGCGTGCGGCCTCGGAGGCCTGGCCGCGTCTCCCTCCCGCTTTCCCCTCTGTCCCCGGAGTCACGTGACATGAAGATCATCTACCTCCACCAGTACTTCACCACGCCCGAGATGCACGGCGGGACTCGCTCCTACGAGCTCGCGCGCCGCCTGGTGGGCATGGGCCACGAGGTGCACATGGTGACCTCGGACACCGAGCCCTCCCTGAGCACGAAGGGCTGGCGCGAGACGACCGAGAGCGGCATCCACGTGCACTGGCTCCCGGTGCCGTACTCCAATGAGATGACGTACTCGAACCGGATGCGCGCCTTTGGGCGGTTCGCCGTCAACGCCTCGCAGCGGGCGGTGCAGCTGGACGGCGATGTGGTCTTCGCCACGAGCACGCCGCTGACCATCGCCGTGCCCGGGTTGGTGTCCTCACGCTGGAAGCGCAAGCCCATGGTCTTCGAGGTGAGGGACTTGTGGCCCTCCATCCCCATCGCGCTCGGGGCGCTCAAGAGCCGCCCGGCCATTGTGGCCGCCCAGCTGCTCGAGCGGGCCGCCTACGCGGGAGCCGAGCACATCGTCGCGCTCTCGCCGGGGATGAAGGCCGGGGTGGAGGCGGCGGGAGTCTCCCCGGAGAAGATCACCGTGATTCCCAACCTCTGCGATCCGGAGCGCTTCCAGGTGCCGGCCTCGGCGGGCGCGGAGTTCCGGCGGAAGCATGCGTGGCTCGGAGATCGGCCCATGGTGCTGTACGCGGGCACGCTGGGGCTGGTGAACGGGCTGGACTACCTGGTCCGCATCGCCGCGGACATGCTGAGGCGAGAGCCCGAGGTGCGCTTCGTCATCATGGGCAGCGGGAGGGAGGAGGGCTCGCTGCACACGCTCTCGGAGTTGCTGGGAGTGCGCCACCGCAACCTGTTCTTCCTGCCCAGCGTGCCCAAGGCGGAGGTGCCCGCGGTGCTCTCGGCGGCGACCATCGCCACCTCGTTCGTCACGGACGTGCCGTGCTTGCAGGACAACTCCGCCAACAAGTTCTTCGATGCGCTCGCCGCCGGCCGGCCGATCGCGATCAACCACGGAGGCTGGCAGGCGGAGCTCATCGAGCGGGAGCAGTTCGGGCTGGTCCTGCCGAACAGGAGCGTCGCCGAGGCGGCGGAGCTGCTGTCGAGCCGGCTGCGAGATCCCCAGTGGCTGGCCGAGGCGGGGGCGCGGGCGGCGCGGATTGGCCGGGAGCACTTCTCCGCGGACACGGCGGCGCGGCGGCTCGCCGGGGTGCTCCAGCGCGCGGTGCTCACGGCATGAAGCACCAGACGGTGGGCAGCAACTTCGCCTGGACGCTCACGGCGGGGCTCGTGTACGCGCTCGCGCAGTGGGGCGTGCTGGTGCTCTACGCGCGGCTGGGCACCATGGAGATGGTGGGCGAGTTCGCCCTGGGCCTGGCCATCACCGCGCCGGTGATGCTGCTGGCGCGGATGCAGATCCGCACGCTGCAGGCCACCGACGCCCGAGGCGCCTATGGCTTCGAGCACTACCTGGGGCTGCTGCTGCTCACCGTGCTGGGGGGCGTGGTGCTGTGCTGCGCCATCGCCTGGGTTGCGGGGTACTCGGCGCGCGTCAGTACCATCATCGCGCTGCTGGCGCTGGCCAAGGGCTTCGAGGCCCTCAGCGAGGCGTTCTATGGCGCCTTGCAGAAGGCCGAGCGGATGTCGCTGATCGCCCGCTCGCTGAGCGCCAAGAGCGTGCTCTCGGTGGTGCTGGTGGGGCTGGCGCTCTGGCTGACGGGGAGCGCGATCCTCGCGGCGGTGGCGCTGGTGCTCTCGTGGGCCACGGTGCTCTTCCTGTTCGACACCCAGGCGTACCGGCGCGAGTTCGGAGAGCGGCCCTGGCGGCTGCTGTGGCGCACGCCCTGGCGAGAGCAGGGGGGGCGCCTGAAGAGCCTGTTGGGGCTGGCCTACGCGCTGGGGATCACCGCCTTGCTGAGCTCGCTGCGCCCCAACGTCCCGCGCTACATCCTGGAGGCGCACTTCGGCCAGGCCGAGCTGGGCATGTACGCGGCGCTGGCGTACTTCACGGCGTTGGGAGGCCGGGTGGTGCAGGCGCTGGGGCAGGCGGTGAGCCCCCGGCTGGGGCGCTACCACGCGGAGGGAGATCAGCGCCGCTATGGCCGGGCCCTCGCGGGCTTCACGGGAGCGGCGGGGCTGGTGGGGCTCTGTGCCATCGCTGGCGCGGTGCTGCTCGGGCGCTGGGCGCTGACGCTCTTCTACGGAGCCGCCTACGCGCAGAACCTCCCGCTGTTCGTCTGGCTCATGGTGGCCGCGGCGCTGGAGTACGTCTGCGTGAGCCTGCAGATCGGGCTCACGGCGGCGCGGGAGCTGAAGGCGCAGGTGGTGATGCTGGCCGGCTCCATTGGGGTGGTGGCGCTGGGCAGCGCGTGGTGGGTGCCCTCGGCGGGGCCGATGGGCGCGGCGTGGGCGCTGGCCCTGGGCTGGCTGATCGAACTGAGCTGCAGCGCGGCGCTCACCGTCCGAGCGTGGAAGCGGCTCGGAGTCCACGCCGTGGGCCCGGCGCCCAGCGGCTCGGGAGGGCCCGCCACGCCGCAGGCCGACGCGGCGTCCTGAGTGCCGCGGAGGCCTCGATCTTCAAACACATGGGGTGAACATGCATCGACAGGCTGGAGCGAGGCTGTTTCTCAAGCAGTGTATCGATCGGGTGGCCGCGGGAGTGGGGCTGCTGCTGCTGTCCCCGGTGATGGCCACGACGGCGCTGGTCATCTGGGCCACCCTGGGCAGGCCCATCCTCTTCCGTCAGGTGCGTCCGGGCCGGGGAGGGAAGCTGTTCCAGCTCGTGAAGTTCCGCACCATGCTCGAGGCGAGGGATGCCGACGGCCATCCGCTCCCGGATGGGCAGCGCCTCACGCGGGCCGGGCGGATGCTGCGCGCGGCGAGTCTGGACGAGCTGCCGCAGTTGTGGAACGTGCTGCGCGGGGACATGAGCCTGGTGGGGCCGCGCCCGCTGCTCGTGGAGTACCTGCCGCGCTACTCCGCCGAGCAGGCCCGGCGCCACGACGTGCTCCCGGGGATTACGGGCTGGGCGCAGGTGAACGGGCGCAACTCGCTGGAGTGGGATGATCGCTTCCGGCTGGATGTCTGGTACGTGGACCACTGGAGCGTGGCGCTGGACGTGAAGATCCTCGCGCTGACGTTGCTGCGCGTGGTGCAACGCCAGGGCATCTCCTACGCGGGGAGCGCAACGATGTTCGAGTTCCTTGGCAGCGAGCCCCCATCCCCGTCACAGAAGGTAGAGCTCGAATGAGCGCGCCACGCGAAGCCTCCAGCGCCGGCCCGCGCCGCCTGGTGGAGCGCCAGTGGCGGCGGAAGGCGCACTCCGAACCGTGGGCGCTCAGCGGCGCTGGCTTCCGGGGGAACGCGGCTTGAGCTGCGTCGCCTGCGCCTCGACGGTGGTTGCGACGGCTGGATCGTGCCCGATGATCTTCGTGGTCGCTTGCAACGCTTCGGGCGCCGCGGGCGTCTCGCGCGTGCGCAGCGCTTCCACTTCCTCGGGCGTGGGATCGCTGAGCTCCAGGAGCGCCCGCTCGCGTCCCCATCGATCCGCGAAGTTCTCGCGCAGCCAGCCCGCGAGCTCGACCGGCGGAAGCATGTGCCGGACCGGATCGAGCCCGCGCTGGAAGGCCCTGGCGTCGGGGTAGCGCTTCTGCGGCTGAGGGTGAAGCGCGAGCTCGAGTATGCTCCGGAGCATCCGATATGCCTCGGGAGCGTCGGGCCGCTCCGGCTCCGAAAACCGGACGCCCCGCATGGAGAGGCCGGGAAGATCGCCGAACAGCAATTCATAGAGAACGCAGCCGAGCGCGTAGAGATCGCCGGACACATTCGCGTCGGCCCCCGCGCGGCGCTCGGGCGGCATGTATCCGGTCTTTCCAATGACGAGGCCCACCTCCGTGAGCCGCTCGTCGCGCTGCTCTTCGGAAGGCACGGAGGCTTTCGTGGAGGGGCGCTCCTGGGCTTCGCCGGAGCGATGCGCGATCCCGAAATCAACGACCTTCACCACACCGTCAAACGACACGAAGAGATTGTCCGCGCTGATGTCCCGATGAATCACGCCATGCTCGTGCGCGTAGGCGAGCCCGTGCAGGGACTGCTGGCAGATCTCGACGATCACCTCGAGCGGCAAGGTGGCTCCCGCGGCGACGCGCCGGACGAGCTCGAACACGTTCACGCCGCTCAGGTACTCCATGACGATGAACCACGCGCCGTCGATCTGCCCGAGATCGTGGACAGAGACGATGTTCGGGTGGTGGAGGCGCGCGGAGGTACGAGCCTCGCCAATGAAGCGCCGGACCTGGATCTCCGGATCGTCCTGGTCATCCTCCAGCATCCGCTTGAGGACGACGAGCCGATGAAACCCCGCGCGCCCGGTGCGCACGGCGAGCCACACCTCGCCCATGCCGCCGCGTCCGAGCCGCATGAGCCGGCGATAGCGGTGGATGCCGGTGCCCAGGTCCGCGCCGCGGAGCGAGCGCGCGGTGAGGATGGCGAGCGCGGTGGAGGCGAGCAGGAGGAAGGGGAGCCCCACGAGCACGAAGAGCGAGGGCCCCGGGAGCCAGTCCATGTCGACGGCGAACTCACGGCCCAGGAGCACGAGCGCGCACAGCGCGGCGCCGAGCACCGCGGCCGCCATCGCGCCCCGGCGCATCAAGAGCCGAGCCGCTTCGCCGGCCCAGGTCCCGGCCACGCACGTCGCGAGCATCCAGAACAGCGGGAGGCTCAGGCCCGAGGTGGCATGCGAGAGCGCCTCCGCGGTGAGTCCGGTATCAGGCAGGCTGAAGAGGGCCCAGGCCACATCGATCACTCGTACCACCCCGAGCACGAGGGCCACACCCAACAGTACGCGTCGCCAGAGGGTGAGGGGCACATCCAACAGGGACCACGCGACGCGAAGGAGGGTGAAGGGGAGGGGGATGGACGGAAGGACGCCGAGCAGGAGCCAGGGCCGGGTGTCGGCGATCATCGCGCTGGCTTCGTGGTTGGTGAGCCCGGTGGAGAGGCTGAGCACGGCGAACCCGAGGAAGCTCGAAGCGAGCCAGAGCTGAACCCGCTGAGATCTCACCGCGGCCCAGGTGACGAAGTGCAACAGCGCGAGGACGAAGAACGCCCCCGCGAGCGCGAGGTGCAGCATGGTGTATGGAGTCACAATCCAGGAGCGTAGTCGGCTGAGCGGCCCTGCGTGAAGCACCCGCTGCCATGCCAGGATGCGGCCGACGGAGGAAGCGAGGGATGGAGCACAAGGGACGCACACGGTGGCTGCCAGAGCTGTCCGGGCAGCTTCGCGAGGTGGATCGCCTGCGGCGCAGTGGGCGCTACGAGCAGGCGCTCGCTCGCGTGCGGGAGCTCGCCGAGGCTCACCCGACGCAGGTGCGGGTGCTGCTGGAGCTGGGGCTGACGCTGGCCATCTGGGGTCGCGCCCCCGCCGAGGCCCTGCCCTGGTTCGATCGCGTCCTGGAGATCGCGCCGGGGCACCTGACCACGCGGCTCCAGCGGGCACTCACGCTCGCCCGGGTAGGGCGGCATGCGGAGGCGGTGGAGGACTTCAACACGGTGGAGTCCGTGGGGCACCGCAAGCTGATCATCCTCTATGCCAAGCGCGCCGAGTCCCTGTGGGCGCTCGACCGTCATGCCGAGGCCGAGCGCGACTGGACCCAGGCGCTGGCGCAGGATCCAGGCAACCCGTGGCTGCTCCACCAGCGGGCCCAGGCGCGAGCACAGCTAGGCCGGTTGGAGGAGGCTATCCAGGATCTCACCGAGGCGCTCGCCTCGGAGCAGGAGGACTCGGTGGATCCAGAGCTGCTGCGCGATCGAGGCGTGCTGCGCGCCCGGCTGGGGGACACCGCCGGAGCACGCGCCGACTTCGAGGCGGGGATCTCCAGCATGCGCGAGGGGGATCCGCCCGGGCTCCTCGACTCGCTGCGCCAAGGGCTCCGGGAGCTCTCCTCTTCCGGCAGATAGCTCCGCCTCGACCGGCCTGAAGAGCGCTCGCTCGCCCCCCATCCTCTCCTGCACTGCGCCAGGAGGGGCGGCTTCCAGGCCAGAGGCATAGCTTCAGGGGGAGGCCAGATGGAACAAACCAGGACAGCCAGCTGGGATGAGACGTGGCGCCGAGCCCTCGTGCTCGGGGTGATGTACTTCGTGGTGGCGAACTTCGCCAACCAGCTCGTCTTCCCGCCCCATCCCAGCGCCGTGCTCTGGCTGCCGAGCGGGATTGCGCTCGCCTTCTTGCTGCGCTCCCCTCCGCGGCGCTGGCCTGCCCTGCTAGCCACCGTCTTCGTGGCCGAGGTGGCCTCGGTGCTCGTCCATGGCTTTCCCCTCCCGTTCTGGGTCTCCGGTCTGTGGGGCCTGGCCAACTGCCTGCGAGCCTTGACGGGCGCGTGGCTGATGCGGCGCTTCGTGGGCCCCGACATCCGGCTCTCCCACCGTTGGGAGATCGCTGGGCTGCTCTTCTTCGGAGGCCTGGTCAGCCCGTTGATCAGCGCCACGGTGGGCTCTTTCGGGTACCTCTTCTCGATCGAGCCATCCTCGTTCTGGGCGGATTGGGTGAACTGGTGGTTGAGTGACGGGCTGGGGACGATCCTGGTCGCACCGCTGCTGTTGACGTGGACACCCACGGCCTTGCGTTCCAAGCGCTGGCGATGCTTCGTGGAGTTGGGGGGACTGCTGGGCCTGACGGCGCTGGGTGCGCACTTCCTCTTCGGCCATGCCACGGTCCACGGGGTCTGGGCCTCGATGGCGTACGCCAGCTTCCCCTTCGTCTTGTGGGGGGCGCTGCGGATGGGCCCCCTGGGCGCGGCGAGCACCTCGGCGGTGGTGGCGCTCTTCGCGCTCTGGCACACCACGCTCGGGCAAGGTCCCTTTGGCACCCTGGTGGCCTCGTTGCAGGAGCGGATCTCCAGTCTCCAAGCCTTCCTGGCGATCCTCGGCCTGACGGCGCTGACGCTGGCGGCGGTGGTCTCCGAGCGGTGGCGGACGGAGGAGCTCCAGCACCTGCGGGTGGAGGCGGGGACGGTGCTCGCGGCGACGTTGAGCATCCGTGAGAGCTTCCCGCGCCTGGCGCACCTCGTGGGCTCGCGGATGTGCATGGGCTGCGCGGTGTGGCTGGTAGACGAGAACGGACTGTTGGAGCGAGTGGCGCAGGCGGAATGGAGCCCCGCCCGGGAGGCGCGCCTGCGCGGGCACCTGCCGCCGCTGCCCACCACCTTGAAGCACTGGCGCACCCCGGAGGGCCTGGCGGTGCTGGCTCCGCTTTGGGGCCGGGGGGCCGTTCAGGGGGGGCTCGTGCTGATGAAGGATGATTCGGCCCACCACGCGGGAGCGGAGGACATCGCGCTGGCCGAGGATCTGGCCAACCAGTGCAGCATGGCGCTGGAGAGCGCACACCTCTACGCGGAGGCGCACCAGGCCATCGAGGCGCGCAACGAGTTCATTACCATCGCCGCCCACGAGCTGCGCACGCCCCTGACCGCGCTCTCGCTACACGTGCAGAGCCTGGACGCGCTCCTGCGCCGGGAGAACGCCTCCGAGGTGGCGCGCGAGAAGCTCCGAGCGACCTCACGTCAGGTCAGGCGGCTGAGCCAGCTCGTCGAGCGCGTGCTGGATGTGGGGCGCATCACCAGCGGCCGGCTGGAGCTCCACCGGGAAGAGGTGGACGTGGGCGAATGGGTGGAGCAGGTGGTGGGCTCCTTCGCCGAGGAGGCCGCGCGGGCCGACAGCGCGGTGCGGGTGGAGCTCCAGGCCCATGTGACGGCATGGTGGGATCGGGGCCGCATCGAGCAGGCGCTCGTCAACCTGCTGGCGAACGCGATCAAGTTCGGGGCCGGGCATCCCATCGAAGTCCAGGTCTCCCGGGAGGGAAGGTGGGTCCGCATCGCGGTGAGGGACCACGGCATCGGCATTGCCCCCGAGGCGCGGGAGCGCATCTTCGAGCGCTTCGAGCGGGCAGTGTCCTCCCGCGAGTACGGGGGGCTCGGCCTGGGCTTGTTCCTCACCCGGCAGATGGTCGAGTCCCATGGCGGGACGATTCACGTGGAGAGCCACGCTGGGGACGGGTCGACTTTCGTGCTCCAAATCCCGATAGGAGAGCAGCCCGCGGACGAGGAGGAGGCGTCGCGCTCGGCCCCGGCGTGAGCCTGAGGTTGTTCACTTGCAACCGGCGCTCAGCCGGCCACTCGCCGGGCCAGCTTCTGGGGAACGGCCCGCACCACCTCCACCACCCGCGCCAGGTCATCCTGCGTGAGGTTGGAGCCGGACGGCAGGCACAGCCCGTGCTGGAACAAGTCCTCGGCGACGAGCCCTCCGCGCCGCTCGAACGCGGCGAACACCGGCTGCAGGTGCATGGGCTTCCACACCGGCCGTGCCTCGATGTTCTCCCGCTCGAGCGCCACCCGGACTGCCTCGCGGTTCGCGCCGAACTCCGCCGGATCAATGGTCAGCGTCGTCAGCCAGCGCGTGTGGCGTCCCCAGGGAGCCTCGGGCATGAAGGAGATCCCCGGCACTCCGGCGAGGGCCCGAGCGTAGAAGGCGAAGTTCCGGCGCCGGGCGGCGACCCGATCCTCCAGCACCTGCAACTGCCCGCGGCCGATCGCCGCCAGCACGTTGCTGAGCCGGTAGTTGTAGCCAATCTCGGAGTGCTGGTAGTGCGGCGCGGGATCGCGCGCCTGGGTGGAGAGCTTGAGCGCGTGCTGGACGAGCCCCTCGTCGGAGGACACCAACATCCCCCCGCCCGAGGTGGTGATGATCTTGTTGCCATTGAAGGAGTAGATGCCGGCACGGCCCAGCGTGCCTGGAACGCGCCCCTTGTACGTGCTGCCCAGGGCCTCGGCCGCATCCTCCACCACGGGTACTCCGTAGCGCTCGCAGGCCGCCAGGATGGGATCCATGTCGGCGCTCTGGCCGTACAGGTGAACCACCACGACGGCGCGAGGCAGCCGCCCAGCCCGGGCCCGCACCTCGAGCTCCTCGCTCAGCAGGGCGGGATCCATGTTCCAGGAGGTCCGCTCGCTGTCGATGAAGACTGGGGCCGCGCCCAGGTACCGGATCGGGTTCACCGAAGCCGAGAAGGTGAGGCTGCTCACCAGCACCTCGTCTCCAGGTCCCACCCCGGCCAGCTGCAGCGCCAGGTGAAGCGCCGCCGTGCCAGAGCTCACCGCGAGCGCATGCGGCGCTCCGACATACCGGGCGAACTCCGTCTGGAACGCATCCACGTGTGGCCCCAGCGGAGCGATCCAGTTGCTGGCGAAGGCCTCCTCGACATAGCCGCGCTCGAGCGAGCCCAGGTGCGGCGAGGACAGGTAGATGCGCGGAGGCGAAGACATGCAGGCTCCAGGACGAGAGGAAGGCCAGGCTTTGCACCCGGCGCGCCCCGGAGACTGCACACCACCGCCCCTCCCGCGCTCTCGGGCGGGAGGGGGGTGGGTGTGTCCGTTCGGCTACTTCGCGGCCGCACCCAGCAGGATCCGCGCGTTGAGCGCGCCGTTCCCGTAGAGCTGGGTGTTCTGGCCCACCGTGTGCGTCTCCAGGCGGCGCTGGAGGTTGGCGTCATAACGGCCGAGCTTCACCAGGCCATCGTTGAACCAGCCATTGCCCGCGCCCGAGCCGTCCACGTAGTTGCCGTACTTGCCCGCTGCCTTCCAGATGACGTTGTTGAGCGTCGCGACGAACTTGTGCATGTCCGCGTCCGTCCACTCCACGCCGAGATCATGCGACTCGACGACGAAGGCCATCACGCCGTTGCCGTGGGACACGTCCTGGCCGGGGCGAGCGTGGGAGGCCCACGTGTCGCTCCAGAAGTAGGCCGCCGAGTTGATGGGGCTGGTGCCCATCTGCTGGCGCAGGGAGGACTTGTAGTTCGGCAGGTGCTGGTTGACGTTGTTGAGCACCGCCAGGTAGTTCGCCTTGCGCGTCGCATCCGTGGTCAGCCGCGACAGGTTCAGCGCGATCAGCGCCCAGTGCGAGGCCATGTGCGTGTTGACGCGGTAGATATAGGCGTTGGCGCCGCGCTTGAACCACTTCTCGAAGATGTTCTTCTCGGAGAAGTCCAGCAGCTTCTGGTACTGCGCGCGGTAGTTGGCGTTGTTGTAGAGCGCGGGCGTGTCGTGGATGACGCGCAGCAGCGTCGTCACATAGCGCCAGCAGTAGCTCTCATAGAGGGCCACCTCCTGGTTGATCACCTCGGCGCGCTTGGACTTCCAGCTCAGGTACGAGTCATGGAAGTTGCTGCCCAGCGTCGAAGAGGGGCGAGCGCTCGCGACCATGTTGTTGACGTAGAGCAGGGCGCGATCCAGGTACTGCGTCTTCCCGGTCGCCCGGTACATCGCGGTGTTCCCGTCGATGCCGTAGGCGAGGTTGTAGTACTGCCAGCTATCGTTCGAGGTGCTCATCGGCAGGAAGCTGGCGTGGTCGGCGCTCCATCGGCTGAGGAACAGCTTCTCCCAGTCCGCCACGGAGCGCAGCCCGGTGGCCTGCGCGGTGACGGGGGTGCTGGTGAGCTCATCGGACTGAGTGAGGAGCTCCGCGGAGCCCTCCTCGGGACCGACAGCGGCCGCCAGCTCGGCGGAATCATCCGGGTTGTTCGGCCCGGTCGCCTCTCCAGAGGCATCAGCAACGACAGGTGCACTGCCCTCATCGGAGGCTCCTTGCTCTGCGTTGGGGCCGCAGGCCACTCCGAGAATAAGGGACGTGAGCAACAGGGAGGACATGGCGAGGCCACGAGTGCTTCGACGGCAGAAGTCCAACATCAGTGGGGTGTCCTTGAAGCGTAATCAGCCGCTTGCACGGCTGTTACCCTGAATGGGAACGCTGGAGTGCGTTCGCGGGCCACAAGAACGTGTGTCTACAATCCAAATTCCTTCCGAGACTCTCGGGAGGGTTGCACTCGGAGCTGGTGCACGCCGACGTGGGCCTGTTTGCTCGAACGAGTGGATCCGTCAGCGCGAGGGCAGGCAAGCAGCGAGCTGACGGCACTGACGCCACAGAGGGCCTTCCTGCTCTCGCGGTGGATCTGTTTACACACGCTCACGTCGTGGCCCTGGAGGCGGGGTGGTGCCGGGCCAGGGCCATGTGCAGCGTCTGACCTTCTTTGAAGAGCCCAAAGGGGCTCGACTCGAGACGGCCGTGTTTCACGGTGTCTCATTCGGGGGTACGACGATGCGCGTAATGGTCAGCCCGCTGGTGGACATGATTCGCAAGCGGGAAGCGAAGGTGTGCGTGGTGGGGCTGGGCTACGTGGGGCTTCCGCTGGGCATGGCGTTCGCGGAGGCCGGCTTCCCCGTGACCGGGCTCGATATCGACAAGCGCAAGATCGACAAGATTGCGAAGGGTGAGAGCTACATCAAGCACATCCCCAGCGAGCCGCTGGCGAAGCTGAGCACCGAGGGCAAGCTCAAGGCGACCACGGACTTCGCCAAGGCGGCGGAGATGGACTGCATCGTCATCTGCGTGCCCACGCCGCTGACGGCCTCGCGCGAGCCGGACATG